>NZ_JAEQCB010000226.1:0-6680 GCF_020738785.1 Microcoleus sp. PH2017_05_CCC_O_A
TCAATTTGAATTCATAAGTCAGATTGAACACTTGCATCACCTCCTTGTTTGATTTTACCCAATTTCTACAAAATGGCAACAGGATTTCTAGAATAAAGTCGTCCTGGAAGGACGAGGCTCTAACCCCCTAATTTTTGTAGAACAGGAGATCGAGGGCATTGCAGTTTGTCCTGTGCCGGAAATACCGGAGCAAGTAGCGGTAGAAAAAAAATCTCCATACTGCTACTAACTGTGCTAATTTCAATGTGAGCTGTAAACAATCATGCGGGAAATCTGCCAGAGCGTGGAAACCATATTTCAACTGCTGTTAGACGAACTCAAAAAGTCCACTCGCGCGTCTGAGCAGAATTGCCAAGATGTAGCAGGGCGACTCGCAGCAGAAGTCAACAGGATATGCACAGAAAGTCAGAGAATTCAAAACTCGGGAGACATAGAGGGTTCAGCCCAGAGTCTAGCTCAGCACCGCTTGCAACAATGCCTCCACTATTACACTTTAGGCTCCGGGCCCGGGCGAGTAGAATTGCACAGTACCCTCAGCGCGATCGTCTATCGCTACATCACCCCTCCACAGGTGCAGTCTAGCTATCAGGCGCGAGTAGAACTGATCAAAGATTTCTTGCAAGGATTTTATCTGGAAGCTTTAAAGGCATTCCGGCGGGAAACCGAACTGCCACCTACCTACAGTCCTCGCACTCGCTTAGAACTAGCAGAGTACATGGCCTTTGTAGAGCGTTTTGGCAAGCGACGCATTCCCTTGCCTCGCAACCGGAGCCAGCAACTAATTATTTTGCGGGCCCAAACTTTTTCCCAGCAGCAACCCAAAGAAACCTCCGTGGATATGGAACAAGCCGCCGATGGAGGGGCTTCAGATTCCGACCAAACTTGGAACGACACGTCGGTGCACTCGGTGCGGGAAGCGATGGCAGGACAGGGTTCCTCGGCAATTCGCCCTCAAGGCGAAGAGTCAGAATCTCTGCGGCAAAATGTGATTGATGAATTAGTGGCGTATTTGAAAGAGCGCAACCAACAAGAATGCGCTGATTATTTCATATTGCGCTTGCAAGACTTGCCGACTAATGAAATAGAGTCGCTTCTAAACATAACTCCCCGTCAAAGAGACTATTTGCAGCAACGCTTTAAGTACCATTTGCTCAGGTTTGCCATGTCGCACCGCTGGGAACTGGTTCACCAGTGGCTGGAAGCAGACTTAGATAAAAATCTGGGTTTGCTGCCTTCCCAGTGGCAGATATTTGGCGACCAAATCGGGCCAGAGGGGCAGCGTTTGTTAAAGTTGAAGCAACAGGGTCTGTCGGAGTCAGCGATCGCGCAAACCCTCGGCAGCACGGTAGCCCAGGTACAGAAACGGTGGTTTAAATTACTCGAACTTGCCTGGGAATTACGAAATCGTTCAGATTCCGGAGAAGGGGCATCTAGTGATGAATAACGAAACGAACAGGGATGCAGAGGCTTTCGAGCGCCATTTCTTAGACTGGGTATTGCAGGCGCCGATCGAGAATGCCTCTAGCGAAGATGAGGAGAACTTCAATCTGCCCCCTTCTTCAGAAGAGTGGGGCAACGAAGACAATTCTGGGGTGGAATACTGGGAATGGGACGAACCAGACCCGCTGGATTATCAAGTGAGGGGGCACAGCAATGCACCCGCACAACCGCTGACTATTGGAGATATACCGACCGTGCAAGACCGTTTTCAGACCTTGTTAAAAGAAAGGCTTAGAGCCGAAATCGAATCCAACCCGCCTCTGTTCCCCTGGGAAACAGAAATTAAAAGTTACGACCACGACTACCCAGACGATGTAGCCCCCCAATGGGTTCCCCCCCTACACATCTGGACTCCCCAACTACAAAATATTAGATGGGGTCGCCTGCCAATTCCGATCGCCCAAGGGGTTTTTGCTCAACTGCTAGAACCTTGTCAGGAATTGGTAATGTTGTCACTGCGGGAAGGAGCAAAGTTAGTCCGCGCTGTAGATAGCTTGTTTCCAGACCAGTCTCAGGAACTTAACGAATTAGCTGGTATGGTACTTCTGGGTGCGACAAGAGGAATTACAGCTTCAGAAGTAGAAGATTTACCGAATTACGAAGTGGCAACTACCGATCAACAAATGCTCATGTCGCTGTTGGCCGCCCGAGAAATCATTGACTCTCTAACTTTGGATTGTCCTGTAAATCAGCCGCCGGTTTCCCGAGAATGGTTGACAGCTTTGGGTTCGCTGACTCTGCAAGCTCAATACCTGTCCAACCGCAATACAGAACCACCAAGGCCGTGTTTAAGAGTTGAATGCGAATTTCCTGGGGGAGGAAGTTTGGAACTCAAGGGAGGAGATGCCGAAGCAACTGCACATCGTCCGAATTCCGGGCATTTAAGTGTGGAGTTGTTCGATCCGCAACCGGATAAGATTTATGCCTTAGAAGTTCGATTCCAAAACTTCGAGACTAGACCTCTGATGTTTGCTATTCGTCCAGTTTTGTCAGGACAAGATAGCAACTAGAAAGTTTAGTTGACAGTTGACAGTTGATAGTTGACAGTTGACAGTTGACAGTTGACAGCTACCTCTACCTGGAATGAAGAAGATTGGAGTAATGAATAGTCTAATTTTACTTTCTCCCTACAAGGGAGAGGCTTTAAGCCAAGTCTTTCTGGTAAAATTAGAGTAAATAATGTATGTTTTTCCTCTAGGGTTTGACCTCACACACAAACAAATTCAATCCCCCGACCTCGCTCGTGAAAAGCAAAAAAAATTAGATTTTAGTTAAAGCCCTCTCAGATTTATCTGTGGATTCAATCTAAAATCTAAAATCTAAAATCTAAAATCGTTGGATGGGTGCACATGACAACTGATAACCTGCGAAAGATACCTGTTTTGGGTAAGCTGTGGGAGCAGATTGAGGCAATGCCTCCGCCGGTGATTGAGGATTCTTTGCTGCTGCGAATCCTGGTTCAGTTGTTGGTAATTGTGGGCATTGTGGCGACAGACGTTGCTGCTGAAGAAGCGCTGAACCTGTGGGCTGTGCCTGTTAGCATTGTGGGGGCAACTTGGAGTTGGTACCGCCGCCGCGATCGCAATGTGGCTGCTAAGTTCTGCATAGCTATTGCCATGCTGGTGGCGCTGTTGGCTTTTTTTACCCGTTTGATAGGGGAATTGAACGATACCCGGTTAGTTTTGGCGCAACTGTTAATTAACATTCAAGTGCTGCACAGCTTCGATTTGCCCCGCCGCAAAGATTTGGGCTATTCGATCGTCATCGGGTTGATTTTGTTGAGTGTAGCGGCGACTATCAGTCAAACGCTGACTTTTGGGCCGTTGCTAGTGGTGTTTTTGGCTTTAGCGCTGCCGACTTTGGTGTTGGATTATCGATCGCGCTTGGGACTTTCCAAGGCAGACGATAGCAAGCAGAAAGTAGAAGGTGCAGCCAAAAATAAGAACTGGTCACTATTTGCTGCTACTCTATCCCCCAAGTATTTTGGTTGGCTGCTAGCGATAACTCTCGGGTTGGGGCTGACTATTTTTGCGTTTTTGCCGCGCCTCCCGGGCTATCAGTTGCGGACTTTTCCTGTCAGTGCTCCCATTCAATATCAGGGGGAGTTTGACTCGCGCAGCATTTTAAATCCGGGGTATGTCAGAGGGGGAAATGAACAAGGAAGTGGCGGAGGAAGGGGGAGAAACCCAGACAAAGGGCCAGGAGAGGTGGACTCTACTTTTTATTACGGTTTCAACCAGCGCATCAATCAGAATTTGCGGGGGGAAATGAAACCCCAAGTGGTGATGCGCGTGCGATCGCAAGCGGCGGGTTTTTGGCGGGTGTTGGGCTTTGACAAGTATACTGGTCAGGGTTGGGAAATTTCTCGCAACGATCGAGCTGAAAAGGTGAATAGACCTAGGTGGTCTTTTCAATTTTATCTGAATCCTTTTCCGAATGCGCCTCGGATTCAAGAGGTGATTCAAAGTTATACTATTATTGCTCAGTTGCCGAATTTGATTCCGGCTTTGGCTAAGCCGAAGGAACTGTATTTTCCGACGATGGATGTGGCGGTGGATGCGGAGGGCGGTTTGCGATCGCCTGTGGAATTGCGGGAAGGTTTGACTTATACGGTGATTTCTAATGTACCTGTTCGCGATCGTTCCGGGTTGGGGCAAACTGGTACTAATTATCCGAAAAATATTCGCAAGTTCTATTTGGACGTGCCGCCGAAAATTGCCGCCAAGGTGCGAGAAAAAACCGAAGAAATTTTGTTGGCGAGAACAAGAGTAGCTAAGTCAGACAGGGCGATCGATTCTCCCTACGAAAAAGCTTTGTATTTAGCTCAATATTTGAAGCAAAATCCGAATTATAAACTTGTAAAAGCTTTGCCTTACTTGCAAGAAACAGAAGATTTAGTCGAGGGTTTTCTGTTTGGCTATCAAAACACGCAAGACGGCAAAAAGGTTACAGGCGGATATCCCGACCATTTTTCGACGGTACTGGCAATTATGCTCAGATCGATCGGGATTCCGGCGCGAGTGGCTGGCGGTTTCGATACGGGGGAGTTCAACCCGTTTACTGGTTTGTATGTGGTAAAAAATACCGACGCTTTCATGATGACGGAAGTATATTTTCCCAATTACGGCTGGTTTGGTTTTAATCCGATTCCAGGTTATCCGTTGATGCCGGCTTCGGTGGAAGACAACCAGACTTTTAGTGCGCTGGAATGGTTTTGGAAGTGGATCGCAGGTTGGCTACCGACGCCTCTGAGAAGCGGGCTGGATTCAGTTATCAGTTTTGCGATTGGCTGGATAACTTTGATTCTGGGCTGGTTTCTGGGACAGTTTGCTAAGGGTTGGGTTGGGTTGTTTACTGGGTTGATTGGTGCGATCGGCTTTGGCTTCATTGGCTGGTTAATTTGGCAAGGGTGGCGCAAGTGGCGCTATCGGCGTTGGCTGGGTAAGTTACCGCCGGTAGAGGGGGTTTATCAGCAAATGTTGAAGGATTTGGCGAGTCGGGGATTTGCCAAGCAGAAAGCTCAAACGCCTTTGGAGTATGCTGAGGCAATGCGCGGCCATCATGCAACCGATGAAGCTGAGGTAATTGAGGAAGTTTCGCAAGCTTACGTGCGCTGGAAGTACGGTGGCGAAGCGGGAAATTTGGATCAGTTGCGGCGGTTGGTGGATAATTTAAGGCGATCGCACTTAAAGAAACTGAAAAACCGCTGGTTGTCAAAATTCACAACCCCCAACCTCAAGTAAAGGTTCGATCGTTCGGAATGCAAGTCTCATATGAGGTACGTAGTTGGGCTTTAGCCCTCCAGGTTTAGTAGTTATATAAGCTGTCAGTCATGCCTCATATTTTCAAGAAAGGCTATATAATATTTATTTAAAGTGCGAATTTAAGCCTTGGGCAAAACATAGATAAATTAATTTTGATTTCGGAATCTTCTTTTTTTAATGAATATCAAAATCAAATTATTCATCTACCTCTAACTAAAATAGAATACTAATTATTCTTAATGTTAAACTAATCTTAGAACATTGGAGGTTTTCCCATGATTCAAGCAATATCCAAGTTAATAACTTTCGATGAGTTTCTGGAATGGAAGCCCGAAAACGGACGCTATGAACTACATAACGGAGTTATTATTGAGATGCAGACGACAGGAAAACATGAAGAAGTTGTTGAATTTTTGCAGACAGAACTAATCCTAGAAACTCGGCGGCTGCAACTTCCTTATCGATTCCCCAAGAATGCCCTCGTTAAATCTCCCGAACAAGAAACGGGTTATTTGCCTGATGTTTTAGCAGTTAATCGTGATGCTTTAGCGCTAGAGTCTTTATGGGCAAAATCCTCAACAATTACTCAAGGCTCATCCATTCCTCTCGCGATTGAAGTTGTCAGCACAAATTGGCGCGATGATTATGCACATAAGATGATCGACTATGAAGCATTAGGCATTGCTGAATACTGGATTATTGATTATTTGGGTTTGGGAGGTAGGCGTTATATTGGTTCTCCAAAACTGCCTACTTTGTCGGTTTGTCAATTGGTAGATGGTGAGTATCAGATTAAGCTATTTCGGGGAGATGAGAGAATTGAGTCGGCGGTATTTCCCGAGTTAACTTTGACAGCAGCTCAAATTTTTAATGGCGGGTAAAAAAGCCGGGTTTCTCTGCATTACACCCGCAGTCCAGCAGGGAATTAATTCCCTGGCGGACTTTGGGGTTAAGTTACCATATATCGGCACTGCGATGTCCCGTATTTTCTCGAATCGCAAACTACTTATTATCTCATCAAAATTGACTAACTAGGAACGTCAGACAAACCTCACAAATCACAAATCAAGTAATGTGTCAACAAAACTTGAGCAATTAGGCCGCCAGATTGGAAAATTAAATAATTCTTGCAGTTTAGCTGGGGCTGCTTGTATTTGTGGTACAAATGAGGGAATAAAAAATGTTGAAGGTCACGCCTCATGGATGAAAACCGCGTCCGAGCTTACCTGAATCTGATTCAATTGCTGCTGAGTTGTCCGGCTGGGGAAGAGGGGAATGTATTGCAGGAGCACTCTGAGTTAGTTGACTCAGGCTTGATTGAAGTGATGCAGGAAGTGGCGAGTCGGATGGCGGCGGATGGCGAACAAAATGCGGGTTTTTTGCAGCAATTGGCGGGGCAAATTAGTCAAGCTTTGG
>NZ_JAEQCB010000227.1:0-6657 GCF_020738785.1 Microcoleus sp. PH2017_05_CCC_O_A
TGGACGAAGAAGGTATTCGGAGATGGAAAATTATCAAATAAAATCTTTAACCCACGGAGGTGGGTTTGGTTTGTGTAGACGCGGTTTCAACCGCCGGGTAATTGAAATACGAGGTGATTGGAACCAGTTTCAACTAACCGCCGATTCATCCAGGAAATCACAAACCCGAATAAGGCACGATGACATCAAAAAAAGCATCATCCAAATCGTAACCAAACATCTGCGACATTGCCATCAACTTCGATTTACTCGGAATTCCCTGCTGGTTCAACCAATCAGTCAACACAAAAATTTTGCTCATCAAAAACATTTCCAAAGCTTCAGGATTGTACTGAATGCCTTGGGTGCGGTGGAATTGGTGCGGCACTAACATCGCGGCATACCGGGCCAATTCTCCGGCTTTCCAATCCAGCAAAAATGGCAACCAAGGATAACAAGCATCCAAGCGAATAAACCACAGCCGCACTTCGGGAAGTTCCGATATTTCTCGCGGATCTAATTCTTCGCGCGGATACTCAATTTCAAATTGTACCTGTTGTTCGTTTTGGGCGATCGCTCCTGTGGCCAGCCACTGTTCAATAACAGTCCGCACCGGAGACAAATCTAAACTGTTTATGCGATCGGCATCAATCGCTATCATAATACTCATAAAAAGTCAACCTTATAACATTAATTCATTATCTATAATACCATCAATCATCAATTAACAATTACCAATTATCTCTCATCATACTGATTTATCTCAATCCGTTCACTCCCGTACATTGTCCTGTTCACTCTTCGGGTGCCTCTGGTTTTTGAAGCCTGAAGAAGCATGACCGCATATAAGTTATTAGTTATACTCTCATATTCACGGAGGTCATGCTTCGCCCCTACAAACATATTTGCCAAACCCAGATGCACCCCTCGGACAAACGAAATAATTCTGGCAGGCTTTGCGGTTTTTAACCCTTCTCGGACAACTGTCAACTGTCAACTGTCAACTGTCAACTGTTCCCTCAGCCATTTTTGCCAAACTTGCTATCCTGCAAAGAATTGCCAATACCTTGGATAATTCCCCGCCCGATCAAACCAATTCCCCGCCCGATAACCTGCGTCAAAACGTAAACAACAGCAGTACCCAACAGCGAAATAACAGCGCGAACCCTAGGTGCGATCGCATCCCGAGTTTCCAGCACCAAAGTTAAAGCCAACTGCCACCCAGACAACTGTGCTAACTCCAGATTTCTTGGAGCATAAATAGAAATTCTCTTAATTCCAGAATCGCCCAACACAAACAGCCAAAACCTGCTTTCAAAAATAGCTTTAGGTTCTACAAAATAGCTATCCCAGCGATATCTCCACGATAAATCATTCCGAAACCGCTCAATTTCTCGTGTTGAAATCAACTTGCCATCGTAAAAAGTTTGCTTGATTTCCTCAATATCTGCAAAATTATTGAGCAGAGGCTGCACGACTCCGCTAGCAACTTGAATTACCAAATTTTCCAACAAAGCTTCTGCTCGCTGCATCGCTTGCGGGCTGCCAGCAACACAAGAAAGATTGTCAACTGTGAGGGGAATTTCAAATAGCAAATGTGCAAATAAATCAACTGTCATCGGAATTTTATCAAGGATTTCCGTGGCAACTGCTGTTTCATCTGCCAGCAGCACCGGCACCACTTCTACGCCGCTGCCGCCCCATAAATTAGCAGCGATTTCCCCTTGACTTTCTGGCAGTAGTTTCAAGCTTGTTTGACTGCTGTCAACAACCAGATTTTCTCCCGTTTGCAGCGTATAGTATCTGCCAAAAAAATCTATGATTGTCGCTTCCCACAAATCCCGCAAAATAGCAGGCATTTTTTCCGAAAATTGAGTTTGCTGCACTTGCCCCAAGCGCAATTCCTCTAGCAACTCCCGTAACTTCCGCAGGATGGAACTCATCAATTCGTGCTTTTTGGTCGATCGCAAAATATCGATCTCCAAAGGCACCCCCGTCAAATTCACCAAATCCACCTGCAATTTAGCAGCCACCGAGTCAAACAAGCTACCTTGCCAATTATTTGTCAGCACCAAAGATTGACCCGAACCTCGGGAATTCGTGACTTGCAACTGAGAATTATCCCACAAACTCTCCCCTCTTTCTTCTCCCGTCTTTCTTCTCCCCTCGGACTCTTCCTTCTCCCCTCGGACTTCTTCCGACTTCCCTCGGACTTCCAATAACTGACTGACAATCCAACGAGCAGCCAGCAATTCTCGGCGGCGCCCGCTGACTACAATCCCATCTAAAATAGTGGCTAAGTCTGTCGAATCTGCCACTTTGATCTGTTCCAAATCAGCTTTGACAATTGCCAAAGCTGCATCTATTTCTCGCAATCCAGACACACAAAAATAAGCCAGAATTTTTTTGTGTACGGGCGTATCAATTGTCAGACTCTCAGCATTTTCTTCTGGATTGGCTGCGGAATTTTCTATTGTTTTAACCGTCGCTGAATTTAGCTCTATTTGAGAGTTCGCTGGCGTATCTGTCGGCCAATAAGTGCCGCTGGATGCTACCACGCGAATAGCTTCTATTGTCTCGGAAATATCTCTATCTTTAGGACAATAGCCCTTCGCGCCCGCAGCTTGTAACTGCCCCAACTGATCCGGTGCGAGTGGCCCACCTAGGAGCAACAGCGGTAGGTTGGGGTACAAATTTTTGAACTCGCCACAAACTGCCAGCGTCTGTATTAGACCCGATCGCAAACTTAACCTCTCAACAGCCAAAATTACCAAATCAACGGGCTTCTTGGCCCAGAGAGAGGCGGTCGATCGAGCTTCCAGAACCTCCAACGCCTCGGTTCCCGTGCCCACATCTGCGACAACTTCCAAGTCTGGATACTGCTCGCAGGCGACTCTCAGCCCCAGTCGGAAAATGGGGTCGGGATCGATCGACAGCAGTTGCAAATTACTCACTCGATTTTATATTTTAGATGTGAGATGTTAGACGCGCCTCCCCTAAAACCCAATTACTCGGGGATCAAATTAGCATCAGGAGGTCCAGCCGGCTGAGGAATCGAAGGCGCCGGTTCCGGAGCCGGAGCCGGAGGAGGAGCAGGTTGCGGAGCCGGAGCCGGGGCCTGTTGTCTCGCGGGCGGATAGTAAGGTTCCGGCTCCCTCGCGGGCGGGTAGTAAGGTTCCGGCTCCCTCGCGGGCGGATAGTAAGGTTCCGGAGCCGGAGCCGGAGCCTCTTGTCTGGCGGGCGGATAGTAAGGTTCTGGAGCCGGAGCCGGAGCCTCTTGTCTGGCGGGCGGATAGTAAGGCTCGGGAGCCGGAGCCGGCTCGGGAGCCGGGGCGTACTCTTCCTGTCGCGGAGCCGGCGCGTACTCTTCCTGTCGCGGAGCCGGCGCGTACTCGCGAGCGGGTTCCGGCGGCGGCGCAGTGTTGACTCTCAGTTCGGCGCTCCAGCGCCCGATCGCACCTGCTGCCTCTGAGTGCAGCGCCCTACCGTAACCGACTTGGGAAGCCATATTAATCGCCGCCGACAGACTACCTTGAGATGCTAATTCCGCAGCTCGATCGAGAATCGGACGATCCTGAGCAACTTGCAGTTCGCTCACCCACTGATAGACATTATCCTGAGCTTTAGCGTAAAGAGTCCTACCGCTCTTAATTTCCGAAGCTTTGTCAATAGCCGCGGTCAGTTTTCCTTGCTTGGCCAGGGCGATCGCCTCATCTAAAAAAGGCTGATCTTGAATAACTTCTATGCGTTTCGTCCACTGAGCCAGGAGAGTTTGCGCCTCTACTCTGCGGGGACGGTTTTGAGAGATCAGAAGTACCTGAGCAATGCCGCCCTTAAGTCCTTCAACCGTTCCCGGTGCTACCAACTGCTTCGCCAGGTTCACAAAAGCTTGGTCTTCGATCCGCTGAATTTCGCGGCGCCAAGTAGCCACCAAAGTTTGAGCGTGAACCCGCCGCGGCTGACGAGGCCCGATGGTTTGCGCTTGCTCGATCGCCATCTGAAGCGCCCCGATTTGACCGAAACTCGCGATCGTGCTTGCCACTTGCAGCCGCAGTAAATCTTGAAACTGCACCTGTAAACTTTCAACTTGAACTTGAGCCTGCTTGTACAGAGGTCGGCCAGGAGCAATTTGGCTAGCAGCCCCCTGCCCTTCGAGCAAAGTAAAAATATGTTGTGCCAGTGGCGTCGATACCGACTGGTTCCACATCACCGCCTGAGCCCTACCCAACTGCATCAAATCTTGAGCTTCCGCAAACAGTGGCGAATCTTGGGGCACCACAGAAGCAGCCTCGATCGCCCCCGGAAGGTCTTTCCCCTTCAACCGCTTAGTCGCCATTGCCAGCAAAGTCCGGCTCCAGCCCTCAATTTCCTTTTCTGCTTTACCGCGGGCAAAAAGCTGCGGGTCTATTTTGCGAGCCAGGACGATCGCCTCAGCGAACTTTTGCGGAGTTCCCTCCTGCGCCAAATTTCTAGCCTCTTGCAAGCGCTGCCAGCCGTTTCTTTCCAGAGAAATTTGCTGAATCAGCTCGTTGTAGCGCTTCTGACTCCAGAAAATATTTTCCAGCTTAAACAGAGCTTGAGCGTAATCCCATGCCTTCCTCAGATCCTCACTTTTCAAAGCTGCTAGCGCTGTATCGTAGAGTTTTTGACCCTCCTGCCAATTTTTTTCCCAAGCAGTCACAGCATCCTGTACCTCTGGGTAAGACGGACTGGTTTTCGGAATTTTTGCCACAATTGCCAGAGCCCCCTTCAAATCGCCCAGCTCAATTTTCGCCCTGGCAAATGCGAGCATGGCTTTCGACCATTCCCCGATCAAATGTTGGCCCTGCGAGTATAGCGGGTGTTCTTTCGGCCAAGCCTGCACCAGTCCTATTGCCGATTCTAGCTGTTCTAGCTTGCCCGATTTAGCAGCTTGCTGAGCGCAGTAAAGTCGCTCTCCGTCCGCCGCCAATGGCGACAGTTGCTGGCAATTCGGTGGCGGTGGCATCGTCAGCAGCCACAGAAATGCAGCGGCACCCGTTACTCCAAATCCCACCAGGAGACTCAGCCAGATCAGTTGCCACTGCCAAAAAGTTCTTTTCCCCTCCCTCGGCGACGCCGTGAGGGAGGAACTTGCATCGCCTGTCGCCTCTGCACTCAACTGTGCCGTCGGTTTGGGGGATGGGTTGTATTTGGGTGGTGTGTGGAATTGGTCAGATTGTCGTCTCGCCATTACTTCAGCCTGTCCTGTAATGCGCTCTCTCCGTGACACTCCCACATCAAATCATCGATTGCGATGTGGGCTTCTGACTCCTGTTAAGGAGATCTAGAATTTCCTTCAAGGTACTTGCAATTTTTCCCTTTACGGCGTTTTGTAGTGAGGTTCGTGTCTAGCCCCACTGCTTGCTTCCAAGTATTTTAGGCTCAAGAAGCACGTAAATCATACCAGTTATCCAACAATTATTCACTGCTTCCGGTGCAGTTTAGCTGAAAAAACATTAGAAAGCCCCGTCAGTCTAGCGATTTTCAATTTTCGATCTTCGATTTTCGTCTTGACTCCACAGATAAATTTGCCAGGGTTCTGAAAATGTTGCTACACAAAATTTCGATCGATTCGGTCCGACTAAAAAATCAAGCGGGTACTAAACCCGGATTTTCTCCCAACTTTATACGTATAGAGGGTAGAGCTATTTTTTTTACTTAGTGCTACATTTTATTTCCCGATCGCCCAACTTGCCGATCGAGTTTGAGTTTCAAGGTACGTAGTTGGGCTTTAGCCCTCTTTAGAGGTATGTGTAAAGAGGGCTAAAGCCCAACTACGTACCTCGGCCCGATCGAGCAACTATCAATATTTGAATCATTTTATACCTTGAACAGCCATAGCAAAAATATCCCTTTTGCTTCTAACAGTGGCTGCCTCATCATTTACGAAGCTTTTGGCGTATCGCTAGCAGTTGATGCTGCCGTAGCTGACTCTGCCGATCTATATCCGTAGAAATCTATCCGGTAGTCTACAATTTTGACACCTGTTTGCTGTTGGATTTGTTCAATCAAGTCGATCGGCAATTCCACATGAACGTCGAGAATCTGAGCCGTATCCAGACAATTGACATGAGAGTGAGAGTCGCTGACATTCCCGTACAAGCGTCCCTCCGAGCGTTCGATGCACTCAATAATCCCTTCTCTCGACAAAGCTTCCAGATTTTGATAAACAGAAGTATGACCGATCCCCTTTGCTTGTTGGTTCAGGCGATCGTAAATTTCGCGAGCCGAGAGGTGTTCTTTTGCATCCCACAAAAGCTCTAGAATAAATCGACGCTGGCGGCTCAAGCGCATTCCCATAGCCTGACAGCGGTTTAAAGCATCTTCTAATGAACGAATTGGTTTCACAGCTACCGCCTTCTAAAGCCTGCTCGATTTTTTATACTGGTACAATACATTGCACGCCTGTCTATATATAGCTTAATTCTAACGCAGGGTTTCCCAACACTAGAAGCTAGAGGGCAAAAATCTCAAAGATATTGAATTTTTTGTCGTTGCCGGATTAGCCCGCTGCCAGCACGCATCAAAAAATTCTCCTTCTCAAAAATATTGCCTTAACTGCTTCGTAAAACTTACCCAAACTTAACTAAAGCCATCTTTAGCTACAATGAAAGAGTTCACTTCCTGCGCTATTGAGTGGTCGGCCATCCCAAGGTA
>NZ_JAEQCB010000228.1:0-6590 GCF_020738785.1 Microcoleus sp. PH2017_05_CCC_O_A
CAAATAGTCTCGTGCGATCGCCCGAGTTGCGGACAAAGCTACCCAAATAGTCAAGGATGGGTAGCTTTGTCCATAAATTAAGTTACAGTTTCAAACCCCATGCCCTGTTTGGCCCATGCCCCATGCCCTGTTTGCCCCATGCCCTACTCCCCTTCTACCATTTTGCGATAGTCTTGAACCGACAAAGCATCATCCGCATCGCTAGCGTTGTCAACGCGCACTTTCAGAAACCAGCCAGCGCCGTAGGGATCTTCTGCCAAGTTTTCGGGAGACTCTATAATGTCATCATTGCGTTCTACGACTGTACCAGTCACAGGCGCTTTCAAGTCTTCAACTGCTTTCACTGACTCGACTGTACCGAATGGTTCGCCCTTTTCCAACCCTGCACCGACTTCAGGCAAATCTAGAAACACAATATCACCGAGTTGGTCAACTGCAAAGGAACTGATGCCGATCGTGGCTATTTCCCCTTCGAGTCGGATGTATTCGTGAGTGTCTAGGTATTTTAGGTCATCGGGGTATTGTAGTGCCATGTTTTTTCTCGCAATGAACAAAGTCTCAATTAAATCTTATTAAATTATGGGCATTGAGTTATGGCAAATTGGAATAAAAAAAATATGAACCTTTTACTTTTCGGGGAATTCTCTGTCCAACGAGTCTTTAGCTCTATAATTTTTATCTACGCTTTTCTGTGTCTTTACGCAGTCTTTTTTTCAGACAGGTTGATTTTTCAACCTCCCGCTGCTGGCTACCAGGATACCAGCGAAATCATTAAACTTAGCTCAGCTAATGGTCTGAAAATTTCTGCTGTTCATTTTCCGAACCCCCAAGCCCAATATACCATACTTTACAGTCACGGCAATGCAGAGGATTTGGGATATATTTGGTCGGTTTTGCGAGAGATTCGAGATAGCGGGTTTGCTGTATTTGCTTACGATTATCAAGGTTACGGTACGAGTCAGGGAAAGCCTTCTGAGTATAATGTTTATCGCGATAGTTCGGCGGCTTACGGTTATTTAACCGAACAGTTGCGAGTTCCGCCTAAGCAGATTATTCTGTACGGACGTTCTGTTGGTGGCGGGCCTGCTGTTGATTTGGCTGCGCGGCAATCTGTGGGCGGTTTGGTGGTTGAAAGTTCGTTTGTTTCGGTTTTTCGGGTGTTGACGCAGATTCCGCTTTTGCCGTTCGATAAGTTTTTGAATGTTGATAAAATTGGTAAAGTACGATCGCCCGTTTTAGTAATTCACGGTAAGGCAGATCGGGTGGTGCCGTTTTGGCACGGAGAGCAGCTTTTTGCGGCTGCTAAGCAGCCGAAACTTAATTTTTGGGTCGATCGCGCCGGACACAACGATTTAATGGAGGTCGCTGGCGATCGCTATGCTACAACTTTGCGAAGGTTTGTTCGCGCGATCGCCAATTAAGTTTGCAGTCAGGACTTGAGTCCTCAGAAAGAAGGACTGATATCGTTTCCGGTTGCATCGGAATGATTTAACCGCAGAGAACGCAGAGGACACAGAGAGAATAGAGAGATTAACAATTCCCATGCTACCGGATTTGATATGAAGTCCGAACGATCGAACCTTTTTTTGATTGATTTATGGTTGGATGAAAATGCCGATCGCATTATGGACTCTCGCAGCAGTAGACGGCGGGCGATCGAGCAAACTGCCTCCCAAATACAAACTTGTCGAACTTCCCCCATCCAAGTTTAAAGCCTCCACAGCACCCATTTGCTGCAATATCTGCGCCAGTTCCGCGAAATTTGGGCCGGCCCCGCCCGCGCGATTGTGCACCGCTACAATTAGCAAATTCCCCGCAGCAGTTCGCCCGATCGCACTCCGAATCGCTGTCTGTCGAACATACGCATCGCTAAACCCTTCCGCCTTCGCATCCACAGCCACTCGACTGTTTTGTACCAACACCGGCCCGCCACCGAGAATGTAGGGAAAGCGGTTGAAATCTGCCGGAATTGTATTAGTTTCTAAACGCAATAAATTTCCTGCTAGCAATTGGGATGCAGGGGACAAATCGGAACGCAAAGCTAAAATATAACCGTTCCCTGGAATTGGAAAATTGGTTTTTCCCGTGGCACCTCCGGGGGATTGACTGACAACTCTATCGCCCGCAACTGTGACAACTATTTCATCGTCGGAAAACGGAGTATAAGTCCCTCCCCAATCGGGATTGTAACGACCGATTCCAGATTCCACGTAGGCACTATTTAACTGGGAAATAGATAAACGTTGATTCGCAGAAGTTATCAAAGTTTCTTGCAAAGTTAAACGATCGATCGCAAATTCGCCTCGATCGTTCCAAGCGATCGCCCCGCGATTCAATATCGGCCCGGAAAGCCATTTAGTATCCCGCCGAATCGCACCTAAAGCTAGTCGATTGATGCGATTGAAAAATCCCGCATTAATTGCAGCAGCCGTTCCCGAAAGTTCCGCTGTTTGTAATAAAGGTGCACTACCTTTCTCTGTCGGCGGATTGCTCAACAACGGTCGAATTTTCACACCGGATTGACGCGGATTTATTTCTAAGGAGTATACGGGGAAACGAGCAGTTCCTAATTTTTGATACTGCTGTCTCCATCGCACGCCCGCCGCCCAAGCAATGTCTTTTTCTACTAACGAGTCTGGGCGAATGTCGATTACTAATCGATGGGGATTTCCTAAACTGAAAACTTGCGGCCGCCAGCCTAAGGGAATTTGTACTTTTACTCTGGTTTGATTCCCCGCAGGTTCGATTTTTAGCGATCGCAATTGCTGACTGGTTGCAAAAATGCGATCGCCCAAAGTGCGATCGACTTTGGCATCGATCGCGATCGACCATTCTTGACTGGCGATCGCCTGTACGGGTGCTAGCGGCTGCGAGAATGCTGGTTTTGTCGGGTCGTCTGGTGTTTCGAGGTTTGGTGTTACGGGGCTGACCTGCAAAGGGATAGCGGGTTTTGTGGGGTCGTCTGTTGGTGATGGGCTGGGTGTATCCACAAAGTTAACTTGCCACGGGGCGGCGCGATCGAGATCGAGAACAATGCGATCGCCCGTTTCTCTGGCTGCTTGCCGAATTCCGGTGACATTTGCGGTTTGAGTGGTGATTTTTAGGAGATTATTGTCGATCGATATTTGCCAACCGGCAAGTTTAGCAAAATCGGTAATATCTAAGTAACGATACGCACCAGTCGATCGCACTGTCAAACTTTGAGCATTACTTAAAGATACGGAAAACCACTGTACAGGTTGTTTGGTACTGTCGGCGGTGGACAGCAAATCGACTCCGGCAGATTGCATTAAGCCAATGTCGGCAATCCAAGTTCGGATGTTCGCAGAATTGCTGTTTGTTGGCTGTTGAGTCCAAGCTAAGGGAATGATCCGCCCGTTGAGGGAGATTTGGCGACCTTGTTTGATTGTGGCAACTGGCGGTATAGATTGAGTCATCAGTTTTAACTCAGACTTTGCACTATTCTTGGACAGAGGCAAGATGCCTGTGCCACTATCCATCAAGCTATTTGTGGGGTGGGCATCTTGCCCGCCCCCAGAGGCCACAGGCAAGATGCCTGTGCCACTATTTATCAAGCCTTTCTTTGTGGGGTGGGCATCTTGCCCGCCCCCAGAGGCCACAGGCAAGATGCCCCCAGAGGCCACAGGCAAGATGCCTGTGCCACCATTTATCAAGCCTTTGTTTGTGGGGTGGGCTTCTAGCCCGCTCTTTTGGGCCACAGGCAAGATGCCTGTGCCACTCCGACTCTCTTGGGCTGTTGCAGATTGATTCCAGACTGAGTACAGAAGGATCGTCGCCAGTACGGGTGAAATCGACACTGACAATATCCAGGGCCAAACACTCGATCGCCTTCTGTTAGCTGCTACTAGCCGTTTTTGTCTAATGTGCATTTTTTTATTCTGGAAACCTAAAACCATTAACCTTCAAAAACGCCTGTCTTATAGCACAACGGTAAAAAATTCTAATTTTATTGGATAATCTTAATTTCTTTGGCTGTGTAGTTGGCTGTAGTTAGTTGCATAATATTAAGGCAGGGTTTAATTAGTTGTGAGCCTCGCTGCTACAACACTACTTGCACCTACTCACGCCCGCGAGCAGGTGTCTTTTATGTCTGGGGCGCTGACGAAAGCAACTAAACACCGCAGTGAACAAAATAAAGCTAAAGTTACTATTTACTGATGTTCGCTGCAAGGCGATCGAGCGGACTCAGGAAAAAACACGCAAAAAACTCGATCGCCCCCAATATATCTAGTTGCAGGGCGGCAATTTATCAAAGGATCGCTGCTTTTTAACCGCAGCGTATTTTGCGAGATATCTCCGAAGCGATGCGATCGAGATAATTTAAAATCTCCAAACAGGGTTTCCGCGTTACGTACAGGAAGCATCTACGTAAATTTTTATCGAATCAGCTTGCTATGTGCTGTTTTAAGATTTACTAGACTCCCACCGCTCGGCAGCATTCTCTCTCCGAGCTATAAAAACAAATCAACCACACAATCACAGAAATAACATTCAATCAACATGGGTAACACGATCGATCTAAACAGCAACGTGCATCAAACTGAGCGAGGAACTCCATTTGCCGGCCAAAACTGGTTAGTGGAAGAAAGAGATGCCTGCGGTGTGGGGTTTATTGCCAATCAAAGCGGCGAAGCTACGCACTCACTTATTCAAAAAGCCCTCCCAGCCTTAACTTGTCTGGAACATCGCGGCGGTTGCAGTGCAGACTCCGATTCTGGCGACGGCGCAGGTTTGATGACTGCAATTCCTTGGGAATTGTTGCATACTTGGTTTGCCGAACAGGGAATTGTGCCTCCACCACAGGAAAACTGCGGGGTAGGAATGATGTTTCTGTCTCAAGATGAAAGTCAAGCCAATACCGCGCGGCAGGTGGTTGAGGAAGTTGTGAAAGCACGCGGTTTCACTGTGGTGGGATGGCGCAAAGTTCCCGTTGTACCGTCGGTTTTGGGCCCGCAAGCACGAGAAAATCAACCTCAAATTGAACAAATCATCGTAAGTTCACCGAATTTGCAGGGAGATGAGCTCGACAGACAGTTATTTCTCGCCCGCCGCACGATCGGACACTCGCTATCGGATCGCCCAGGCTTCACCCGCCAAGACTTTTATAGTTGCTCTTTTTCTTCCCGCACGATCGTCTATAAAGGCATGGTGCGATCGGCAATACTCGGAGAATTTTACCTCGATCTGAAAAATCCCGCTTATAAAAGCGCCTTTGCCGTCTATCACCGCCGCTTCAGCACCAACACCATGCCCCGCTGGCACCTAGCCCAACCCATGCGCTTGCTGGGACACAACGGCGAAATTAATACGCTGTTGGGCAATATTACCTGGATGAAAGCGCGACAAGCCAATTTATCTCACCCGAATTGGACTCAAGCCGACATCGACACCTTCAATCCCATTGTCAACTCCGAAAGCAGCGATTCGGCAAACTTGGACAACGTGATGGAAATGTTGGTGCACTCGGGCCGATCGCCCCTGGAATCGCTGACAATTATGGTGCCCGAAGCCTATAAAAATCAGCCGGATTTGGTTCCCTATCCCGAAATTGTCGATTTTTACGAATATTACAGCGGTATTCAAGAACCTTGGGATGGCCCGGCGCTGTTGGTATTTAGCGATGGCAAGCAAGTAGGTGCTACGCTCGATCGCAACGGTTTGCGTCCAGCCCGCTACTGCATTACTAAAGACGGTTTGGTAATTGTCGCCTCCGAAGCCGGAGTTGTCGATATTCCCGAAGCAGATATCGTCGAAAAAGGCCGCTTGGGGCCCGGACAAATGATTGCAGTGGACTTGCAAACCAAGGAAATTCTCAAAAATTGGCAGCTAAAACAGCGGATTGCGAAGCGGCACCCCTACGGCGAATGGCTCAAACAACACCGCGAAACCTTGCAACCGCAGCCTTTTGCCGAAACCGCAACCCTCGACTCGCAAGCCCTGTTAGCCACCCAAACTGCTTTTGGCTACACCGCCGAAGATTTGGATATGGTAATTGTGGAGATGGCAAGTTCTGGAAAAGAACCGACTTTCTGCATGGGCGATGACATTCCCTTAGCTGTGTTGTCAGAAAAGCCTCAGTTACTTTATAACTATTTCAAACAGCGGTTTGCTCAAGTGACAAATCCGCCGATCGACCCCCTGCGCGAGGGGATGGTGATGTCGCTGACAATGAATATGGGTTTGCGCGGCAATTTACTGCAAGCAACACCGGAAAATGCCAAGCTGCTCAAAATTGATTCCCCCGTACTCAACGACGGTGAACTGTCTTTCTTGAAAGACCAAAAGTCTTTCCCTGCAAAGCAACTGTCAACTCTTTACAAAATTACTTCCGGGCCTGCTGGTTTGCAAAGCGCAGTCGAGCAACTTTGTCAAGATGCTGTGGAGGCAATTCGATCGGGCGCAAGAATTCTGATTTTGAGCGATCGACCATCGCAGGAAAAAGGCGAATCTGCTGCTGTGGGATTGAGTGATGAATGCACTTACATTCCCCCCTTGCTAGCAGTTGGTGCAGTTCACCACCACTTAATTAGCGTCGGGATGCGGATGCAAACTTCGCTGGTTGTGGATAC
>NZ_JAEQCB010000229.1:0-10889 GCF_020738785.1 Microcoleus sp. PH2017_05_CCC_O_A
GAAGCGTATTGGAAGATCAAACGACCGAAGTAGCCGTGGGCTGCAACGATGTTGTAGGTTTCTTCTTCTTGACCGAATTTGTAACCGTAGTTTTGCGACTCGGTTTCAGTTGTTTCGCGAACCAAAGAAGATGTAACTAAAGAACCGTGCATGGCGGAGAACAAGCTACCACCGAAGACACCGGCAACTCCCAACATGTGGAAGGGGTGCATCAGGATGTTGTGCTCGGCTTGGAACACGATCATGAAGTTAAATGTGCCGGAGATACCCAAGGGCATACCGTCGGAGAATGAACCTTGTCCGATTGGGTAGATCAAGAATACTGCTGTAGCTGCTGCAACTGGTGCAGAGTATGCTACGCAGATCCAAGGACGCATACCTAAGCGGTAGGACAGTTCCCATTCACGACCCATGTAGCAGAAAATGCCGATCAGGAAGTGAAAAATTACCAATTGGTAAGGGCCGCCGTTGTACAACCACTCATCCAAGGAAGCAGCTTCCCAGATTGGGTAGAAGTGCAAGCCGATCGCTGAAGGCGATTACGTAACAGATTGTTGCAGTTAGCAAGGTGGGAATCATCAAGACTCCGAACCAACCTACATAAATGCGGTTGTCGGTTGATGTTACCCAGTTGCAGAATTGCGACCAGATATTTGCGCTTTCGCGCTGCTGTAAGGTTGCTGTCATGTGTTTATGATTGCTATTGGTTTTTCAATGTTCGGATGATGTCTCTATTATTAACGGTATCGTTAAGGTTTGTAAAGGCCTGTAACGACAGTTAAACTGATGAGGGTCATCAGGAAAGCTGATGAAACGATCCAGAGGCGAAAAAAGCCCATTATTTGGTGGAACCCGCACGCGAGTCCGTTGCGGACTGTGGTGCAAGATGCCAGATTGATGCTGTAGGGGCAATCCCTCGCAGTTGTCGCAATGTATATATATAGTGTTTTGTAGGGGACATCTTCCCCGTGGTAGCCGCGCGCGATCGGGATGCGGCGCTGTGTCTAAGCTTGGAAAATTGCCAAAAGAATATAGATGCGGGGCGGGGAATGCCAGTCTGAAGGGGACTCAGCGGGTTTTAAACAGCTTGTTACTCCAGTCATCTATATTATAAAAATGCTGTAGCAGTTGCGTGCGTAAGCCCGCTTCAATCGGGGCAGTGTTCGATCGACAATTCAACTCGTGCGATCGCCAATCTAGCGCACTGAGCCTTAATCAATAATTATCAAACCAGAGCGAGCAAATCCTCTCTAAAGTTAGTTGAAAAAAAATTCAATTGAGTTAATACTTATCAAAATAAACAACTATCAATACTTAATAAACTAACCACAAGAGAGTTAAACCCATGTCAGAAAATTATCTAGGATTAGATACAGAAGATTACGAGTCCCTCAAAAGCGAGATAAAAACCCTCAAAGCGCGCGTTGCCGAACTAGAGTCGGCCTCGAAACCCGAACCCGCTATCGTTGCCAAACAAAAGGCGCTATTTGCTGTAGTGACCAAAATTCGCGAGTCGTTAGACTTAGATATTATTTTTCAATCAACCGCTCGGGAAGTTCGCCAACTGCTGAATGCCGATCGAGTAGCAATATTTCGATTTTACCAGCAGTCAGGATTTGACGACGGGGAATTTGTGTCAGAAGACGTGATCCCAGAGTTTCATTCAGTAAAAGCTGTAAAGGTGCACGATCACTGCTTTGGTAAACAATATTCAATGCGGTATCAGCAAGGAAGAATTCAGGCAGTCAATGATATCAATCAAGCCGGATTGAGCGATTGCCATATAGCTGTTCTTGCTCAATTTAATGTCAAAGCAAACTTAATCGTACCTTTAATCAAAAGAAATAAACTTTGGGGATTGCTCTGCATTCACCAATGTCGCGCCCCACGCCAGTGGCAGCAAGATGAAATTGACTTTGCCAGTCAAATTGCGGTGCATTTAGGAGTAGCAATACAGCAAGCAAAACTTTTAGATGAAGCTCATAGGCGGTCAACAGCACTCCAGACTACTCTAGAGGAGCAATTGCGAAAACGCACAGAAGAGCTGGTTAAGGAAGCAGACCGAGAACGAGCCATAACTCGGATGATTGATAAGATCCGCCAAACCTTAGATATGGAAACAATTTTCCAGACAGCAGCGACAGAAGTTCGCAAACTTTTGAATGTCGATCGCATTGCCATTTATCAATTCCGTGAAGACTATTTCGGCGACTTTATCTTTGAATCTGAATCGGGAAACTGGCCGAAATTGGTAGGCAGCGGTTGGGAAGACCCCTACTTAAACGAACACCAAGGAGGTCGATTCCGGTGTGCGGAAACCTTTATCGCTGATGATATCTACAATGCCGGCCAGAGCGATTGTCACATAGAAGCTTTAGAATATTTTGGTGTCAAATCCTGTGCGGTAGTTGCGATTTTTAAAGGAGAGAAACTCTGGGGATTGCTCAGTGCCTTTCAACACACAGGTGCGCGTCACTGGGAAGACACAGAAGTAAAGTTACTGAATCAAATTGCCACTCATTTGGGCGTGGCTTTGCAGCAATCCGAGTACCTAGAACAAATACAGTTTCAAGCTAAACAGCAGGCGAAAGCAGCCGAACAGGAACGCACATTAACTAGAGTAATTGAACGGATTCGCCAGACGCTAAATATTGACAAAATATTTAGCGCAACAACTCAAGAAGTACGGCAAATTCTCAATTGCGATCGGGTTGGAGTTTACCGTTTTTTTCCAAACTGGAGCGGGGAATTTGTGTCGGAGTCGGTAGCAGAAGGTTGGATACCTTTAGTAACTGATAAAATTAAAACAGTCTGGCAAGATGATTATTTACAAAAAACTGAGGGTGGCAGGTATCGCCATCAAGAAATTTTTGTAGTTGATGACATCTATAAAATTGGTCACTCTCCATGTCATATCGAAATTCTGGAACAAATTCAAGCCAAAGCATATTGTGTAGCGCCTGTTTTTGTGGGGGAAAATCTCTGGGGTTTGCTAGCAGCTTACCAGAACTCTGGTTCCCGTGAGTGGGAAGCAGGAGAAGTGAGGTTGCTGGCTCAGGTTGGCAGTCAATTGGGAGTAGCTATGCACCAAGCAGAATTGCTCGATCGCACTAAAAAGCAGTCCTGGGAATTGCGGACGACTTTGGCAGACTTAAATGCGATCGTTGACAATTTGGCTGACGGGTTATTAGTCACTGACATTGAAGCTAAAATTACCAGGTTTAATCCGGCACTGCTGGCGATGTTTGAATTAAAAGATGTTGACCTGAAGGGGAAAAAAGTATCCGAAATCTTTCCTAAAAAATTAGCCCAATTGGTTGAGGCGACTGAACATAGAGAGGGAGAAATTGTGACGCTGGAAGTGGAACTAGAAAATTCTAGGATAGGTCAAGCTTTAGCGACCACTATTCTGAAAGAAGCGGTAAAAGACGAAGCAGATCGATCTCTAGGTTCGGTGATTTTGATTCGAGATGTGACGGTGGAACGAGAAGTTGACCGAATGAAAACTGATTTTCTGGCTACAGTTTCTCACGAACTGCGGACGCCTTTAACTTCGGTTTTGGGTTTTGCTTCGCTGATTAAAGAAAAACTAGAAGAAGTGATTGTTCCCGGAGTCGTATCGGAAGACAGAAAAATCAAAAAAGCTTTAAATAAAGTTGCAGATAATATTAACATTATTGTCTCAGAAGCTGAAAGGCTGACATCTTTAATTAATGATGTTTTGGATATTGCTAAGATGGAAGCGGGGCGAGTTGAATGGCAGTTACAGCCGACAAATCCAGTGCAAATCTTAAAACAGGCGATCGCCGCTACGTCATCTTTATTAGAAAAGAATAATTTAAAGTTGATTAAAGATTTTAGTCCCGGACTGCCACAGGTATTAGTAGACCGGGATCGCATGGTTCAAGTCGCGATCAATTTAATCTCGAATGCAGTCAAGTTCACAGAATCAGGTTCTGTCACCTGTCGGGCAAGAGTAGAGGGTGACGAGCTGGTTATTAGCATTATTGATACTGGCATCGGCATTGCACCAGAAGACCAAAGCAAAGTTTTTGAAAGATTTAAACAAGTGGGAGATATCCTGACCGAAAAGCCTAAAGGCACTGGCTTGGGGCTGCCAATTTCTAAACAAATCGTTGAACACCACGGCGGTAGAATTTGGCTAGAAAGCGAGTTAGGCAAGGGCAGCACTTTTTTCTTTAGTATACCGCTAGTTAAAAATATTGAGTCGGTGGAAAAATGCAAAATTATCAATGATTTAATCGGGCAACTGAAACAGCAAGTGCTCAGCAGAACTCCGCTCGGCGTTAAAGGAGGCCAGCAACTTTTAGTTGTTGACAATGAGCCTAACATCCGAGATATATTGAGGCAGTCACTGGAACAAGAAGGATATAAAGTCGCGGAGGCAATTAACGGTAGAGATGCTATTTCTCAGGCTAAAGCAGTCAAACCGGATCTGATTATTTTAGATGTAATGATGCCTCACATCGACGGTTTTGATGTGGCGGCAGTTCTCAAAAATGACCCAGAAACTCGGGGGATTCCGATTATCATCGTGTCTCTAATTCAAGACAGAGACAGGGGCTGGCGTTTGGGAGTTGACAGGTATTTTACCAAGCCTATAAATATAGCGGGACTGTTAAAGGAGATCGGCTTGCTGCTGCGACAAGGGATGTCTAATAAGACGGTGTTGGTCGTTGTTAACAATGCTTCTACTTTCAAAATTTTGTCGGCTGCGTTGCTTTTTCAGGGATATAATGTGATGGAGGCATCTGATGTTACAGAATGCCTGGATCGAGTGAGAGCGATCGAGCTGGATTTAATTATTATTGACGAAGCCTTATCTCAAGAGCAAGAATTAGTCAAAAAATTGCGCCTTACTAAGGGCTTGGAAAAAGTCTCCATAATTGTTTTGGGAGATATTGTAGAGGATAACGGGCTGAGCAAACACATTCATGGGAAATTGTTGTGAAAAAAGTTTTAATTGTGGATGACGAACCGAATATTCTGATTTTGATGGAGCAGGCTCTAGAAAAGTTGGAAGATGAGGATGATGTAGAGTTGCTGACTGCGAGAGATGGAGTTGAGGCGTTGAACAGAATTAAGGAAGAAAAGCCGGATTTGGTTTTTCTCGATGTGATGATGCCGAAAATGAGCGGGTTAGAGGTATGCAATACGGTTAAAAATGAACTAGGTATGGAGGACGTTTACATTATTATGTTGACAGCTAAGGGACAAGAATATGATAAGCAAAGCGGTATGGCTGTGGGGGCAAATCTTTATATGACTAAACCTTTTCGCCCGAAAGAAGTGCTGGTCAAAGCTAGGGAAATTCTGGGTTTGACGGCACAGATGTAGCGAGAGGTATACAATCAATTCACAAGAATATTTTTTGGTTTTTGGTGGTTGCTAGCCTGCCCAAAAACGGATACAATCCCCCGGCTATAGTCGTGGATGCTCCAAAAATTGTAGACTAAGTTTCAAGCTCGCAGAGTTATCTGCCCTTGTAAATCTAAAATCTAAAATCTCTATCCTCAAATTGGCTGACTGGTTACAAACGAATGAATAACGATAGATCGCTCACTCATGATTAATAGCAAAGTAAATGGTTCGTATCAATCTCAAAAAATTGATTTCTAAGAGAGATTTGCGGGTGGTTATTGAGGGCGCGCTCGGTGTTTTAGACGCTCCGATGGCTATTCGGAATGTTGAAGGGGCTATTTTATTGGGCGAAGATTGTCAGACCTACTTCAATACTTATCCTATCATCCTAGCCGATGAAGTTATCGGTTACGTAACAGGAAGTCAAAAAGCAGCATTTATTGCCGATATGCTGAGTTATGCTGCCAGCGCCGACTTGGATATAAGAACTCTGGCTGTTGATACTTTAGATAAGTACGAAGAAGTTAATTTTTTGTACGATTTTTCAAGCAAAATAGCTACTTGTTTGGGTGTGGCTGAAGTCAGTCAATTGGTGGTAACTGAAGCGAAAAAGTTGATTGAGTCTACCAATATTTCAGTGATGCTAATGAATGAAAAGACAGGAAAACTGGAGATTGTTTCTGCTAGGGGTAAAGAGTACAACCATAAAACAAAAATCGGTTCCAATATGGGGATAGCAGGTCATATTTTTGTTTCTGGTAAAGCTGAAATAGTCAATGATGTATTGTCCGATCCGAGATATGTTATGGGAGACAATGAGATGCGTTCTATGATTTGTGCACCTCTAACAACTCAGAACGGTACAATCGGCGTTATCAATATTAGTCATAACGAACTTGTAAACTATACGGCACAGGATTTAAAATTATTTACGGCTTTGGCATCGCAAGCGGCCGCGGCGATCGAGAATGCGCTTTTACATGAAAGTAAATTGAAGGAAGAACGAATTAAAAATAATTTGGAAAGATACCTTTCTCCCCAGGTGGTGCGAGCAGTTATCGAAGCTAAAGGAGATATTTCTCTAAATCCAACTAAGCGCAATTTAACGGTGCTTTTTTCGGATATTAGAGATTTTACTACTAAGTGTGAGGAGCTGCCTGCTGAGAAAATAGTGATGTATTTAAATGAGTATTTCACGGAGATGGTAGAGGTAATTTTTAGTCATGAAGGTACTGTGAATAAGTTTGTGGGAGATATGATTGTAGCAATGTTTGGGGCGCCTTCGGAGGTGGCCGATCGCGAAAGGAAGGCGATCGAAACTGCGATCGATATGCAGCGACGGATTAGGAGGATGTCCGTTCCTTGGATTGCGGATAATTTTCTGACTGGTATTGGCATTAGTTCGGGAGAGGTTGTTGTTGGTAATATTGGTTCGCCGCAGCACATGGATTATACTGCCATAGGGGATGAGGTGAATATTGCATCTAGGTTGCAGTCAATGGCTGAGGGAGGACAAATTTTGGTCTATCGAAACTTTTGAGGTGATTTATCAAAAATAAAGTTATTGGTTATTAGTCATTAGTCATTAGTCATAGTGCGAGCTTAAGAGCTCGCGAACATTAGTCATTAGTCATAGTGCGAGCTTAAGAGCTCGCGAACATTAGTCATTAGTCAGATAGGTCGGACACGGCAGTGCCGTTTCCCTACCGCGATCAATTGTAGGGAAACGGCACTGCCGTGTCCTGATTTCTTAGCCGTGTCCTGATTTCTTAGCATTAGTCATCAGTTAGTAGTTATTAGTCAGATGGCAGAAAAAAGAGGGAAAAACATCTAGTTTTGCAGTATTGTCTGTTTATTTGCTAAGCTAGAGGTTGCGCTCTCTCAATAAACCTTATATTTATGCACAGGTTATTAACTGGGAAACTGCGAGTAGACTGTTTAACAATACCGATCGCAAATCTTCCAGCAAATCTATCGGGTACTAAAATTGTACAGCTTACGGACTTTCACTATGACGGGGAGCGGCTGTCGGAATGGTTGCTAGAAGAGGCGATTGTGGCGGCTAATGAAGCGGAACCAGACTTAATTTTTTTAACCGGAGATTTTATTACCTACGATCCCGCGCCTATTTACGGCTTGGTGCAGCGATTGAAAAATTTGCAAAGTCGGGTGGGAATTTACGCTGTTTTGGGCAATCACGATCACTATTATCCAGGGGCAAAAATTAAGGTTGCTAATGCTTTGAATAACGCAGGTATTCGGGTTTTGTACAATGAAGCGATTTATCCTTTGGGGTCTGAATTGGCTTTAGTTGGGTTTGCAGATTTTTGGTCTGGCGATTTTGCACCTGCGCCTCTAATGGCATCAATCAATCCGGCGATTCCTCGGATTGTATTGTCTCACAATCCTGATACTGCTGAAAATCTGCAACAGTGGCGGATTGATTTGCAGTTTTCGGGACACACTCATGGGGGTCAAATTGTGATTCCTGGTATCGGGCCTTTGTATGCTTGGGTGAGAAAAATTGGTTATTTGATTCCTGAAGGAATCCGAAAATTTGTTCCTTTTGTGTCGGCTTGCGATCGAGTAGTTCGTCACTGGGAATGGGCTAGCGGTTTGCATCGGGTTGGGAGTAATTGGTTGTACGTGAATCGCGGTTTGGGTACTTATGCGCCGGGGAGGTTATTTTGTCCGCCGGAGGTGACGGTAATTACTTTGGTTTGTCAAGATATGTAGGGATTGCTTTAGGGTGTGAAGGAAGAATGCTTCGGATGGAAGATGGAACCGCGAAGACGCAAAGGACACGAAGGAAGATGAAAGATGAGCAGAATTCCTATTATTAAGTGGGTTCTGCAAAGCGATAGCCTCTGGCGTAAAAGGAAGAATGCTTCGGAAGAAAGATGGAACCGCGAAGGCGCAAAGGACACGAAGGAAGATGGAAGATGAGCAGAATTCCTATTATTAACTGGGTTCTGCAAAGCGATAGCCTCTGCCGTAAACTGTGTGAATTAGGACGGATTCGCTAGGGGCTTCTATTTTGCGGCGCAGGAGGCGAATTTGAGCTGCTAATACGTTGCTGCTGGGTTTTTCTGCTTCACTCCACAGGTATTGGTGGATTTGTTCGTGTGTTAGTATTTGACCGGGATGTCGCATTAGGTATTCTAATAGTTGACATTCTTTTTCTGATAGGTCAATTGTTCGATCGCCCCGATAGGCTATTTGATTGTCGTAGTCTAGCTGTAAATCTGCAACTTGCAGGCGCCCGACAGCCACTTCGGGGTCAAAAGTAGGGGGGCGGCGCAGTAGGGCGCGGACTCTGGCTAGGAGCTCTCGCAGTTCAAAAGGCTTGACTAGATAGTCGTCTGCGCCTGCGTCGAGTCCTTGTACGCGATCATCTAGGGTGTCTTTGGCGGTGAGAAATAGGACTGGTGTATTCCGTCCTTGCGATCGCAATTGCTGACAAATTGCTAATCCGGATTGTCTCGGCAGCATCCAATCCAAAATTAGCAAATCGTAATTTCCCTGCATTGCTAAATTGCTGCCATTTGCGCCGTCAAATGCGACATCAACGGTATAACCCTCGCGGGTTAAAACTCGACTCAAAGGGTCAGTCAACTCAACTTCATCATCAACTAAAAGAATCCGCATCCTGATTTTAGGTTTTAGACTTTTGATTTGAGCATGAATTACACAAAACTTGCAAACAAGCAGGTTTTGTAGGGGGAAATTCCCGGTGGTTGCCATCTGTGGTGAGGTGGCGATCGCGACCTGTTGAGGTTAAGTAAACTGATTTTTGCTACATTTTAAAATGTGCAATACTTTCCGATTCGCTGTAAGCTGCTGCTAGCCATTCCTGCATTGCAGGCAGTGCCAACAGTGTATCAGCATAAGCTTGTGCTTGTGCATCTAATTTGACTTCGTAGGTGACAAAACGCATGACAACGGGGGCAAACATGGCGTCAGCAATTGTGAATTTTCCGAACAGCATATCGCCACTGGTGCCGAATTTTTGGCGGCATTCGCGCCAAATTGCCAAGATGCGATCGATCTCTGCTTCGACACCGGGCGTCATTCCTTCTCCCGGATAGCGGTTGCGGCAGTCCATCGGCATATTTTCGCGGAGATTTTGGAAGCCTGCGTGCATTTCGGCACAGATGGAACGAGCGATCGCCCGTTGCGCTACATCCGCCGGCCATAAATCATTTGCAAAGCGTTCTGCAACATACTCGCAAATTGCTAAAGATTCCCACACTTTCAAGTCGCCATCAATTAAAACTGGCACCTTTCCCGAAGGAGAATAGCGCCGAATTTCCCCATGGGTTGTCGGCCCGTCTAGGGGGATTCTCACTTCGGCAAAATCTATTCCAGCTTGTTTCATCGCCAGCCAAGGACGCAGCGACCAAGACGAATAATTTTTGTTGCCGATTACCAGAGTCAATTTGGTCATAGTTTTGCTTTCAGCTATCATCTATTTAGCAGACAATCCTTAAGAAAATTCGATTTAACTCAGCCTCAATACAATATATTATACACAAACACAATTATTAGCAATACCTGAACTTATTTTGATATTTGAACAATTTGTGCTATTGTGGTTGAGGAAAAAGCTGTTTCCGCTCGGGCAGCGCCGATTCCGCATCCCAAATTCAGCAATTTAGAATTTCAAATCAATATGATTACCGTAGCACTTCCCAAAGGCGGACTGTTAGGAGATAGCATTCGACTGTTTAAATCCGTTGGATTAGACTTCAGTGCTTTTCTCGATTCCTCTAACCGCCAACTTCAAATTTATGACACTACCGGAACGGCAAAAGCTTTGCTAGTAAGGACGCACGATGTGCCGGTTTATGTGGAATACGGTCAAGCTGATTTGGGCGTTGCGGGTTATGATGTTTTGCGGGAAAAAACTCCGAAAGTTGCAAATTTAATTGATTTACAATTTGGCAAGTGTCGGCTGTCGGTAGCAGTAAAGGAATCTAGTTCTTACAGACGCAGTGTGGATTTGCCTCCTCACGGTAGAGTTGCTTCTAAGTTCGTACACTGTGCGAGGGAATATTTTCATAATTTGAATTTGCCGGTGGAAATTGTGCCTCTTTATGGTTCTGTGGAGTTGGGGCCGATTACGGGTATGTCGGAGGCGATTGTGGATTTGGTTTCGACTGGCAAAACTTTGCGAGAAAATGGTTTGGTGGAAATTGATGTTTTGTTTCAAAGTTCGGCTTATTTGATTGGTCATCCTTTGAGTTATCGTTTGAATTCTGGCGGGGTTAATGATTTGATTGGGAAGTTGAGAGAGCAGGTTTTGACGGCGGTTTGATGTGCGATCAAATTAGGATCAGTCCAGGATGTAACAGCCACTCTTATGGAGTTAGTTTTTAAGTACGTAGTTGCGATTGGGTGCTCTTCGATCTATGAAAGAGCGCTGAAGCGCAACTACGTACCTTCTATGAAAGAGCGCTGAAGCGCAACTACGTACCTTCTATGAAAGAGCGCTGAAGCGCAACTAC
>NZ_JAEQCB010000230.1:0-6429 GCF_020738785.1 Microcoleus sp. PH2017_05_CCC_O_A
TTTAGGGGGATCTCCGGGCCCGAAAAAGTGTTAACCCAACAGTATCGATCGCTAATTGAGAAGCGGTTTGCTGCCTCCGTCTACAAGTTTAGTTTTAACTGACCGACGAACACCATTCTCAGGAACAGGCAAGATGCCTGTTCCACAAAAAAATTCATCTCTTGTGGAACAGGCATCTTGCCTGTTCATAAAAGGCTTATTGACAATAGTGCAATATCTCAGTTTTAAAGAAAAGGCCGCAGCATAAAAAACTGGATCGGCCGACTTCGACAACTACCCGCAACTGAAAATTAATTAACTATGAGCAATTTCAACATGAAAATAGCGATCGTCAACGACACGTTGATTGCTGCTGAAGCTTTGCGCCGAGTTTTGGTGACGGTACCGGAGTATGAAATTATTTGGATAGCGGCGGATGGGGCCGAAGCTGTGTCCAAGTGCGCCCGCAATACACCGGATGTGATATTGATGGATTTGATCATGCCGGTGATGGATGGTGTTGAGGCGACGCGCCTGATCATGAAGCAATCTCCCTGCGCGATTCTGCTAGTGACATCTTCGGTGACAGGTAATGCGGGCAGGGTTTTTGAAGCTATGGGATATGGAGCTCTGGATGCTATTAATACGCCAATTTTGGGGTTGATGGGCAATTCCCCAAGCGGCGGTATGGAGTTGTTAAAAACTATTTCTAAAGTCGCTAGATTGATTGGTAAAAGTAACTCGACTTCTTTATTTCACAGCGCAACTCCTAAATGCTTGACTCCGCCGCTGCTGGCGATCGGCTCTTCGACTGGCGGGCCCCAAGCTTTGGCAACTCTGCTATCGGCTTTACCTGCCAATTTATCGGCGGCTGTGGCGATCGTCCAACACGTAGATGCTGAGTTTGCTCCTGGTTTGGCAGATTGGCTGAGTCAAAAAAGTAAGTTGGCGGTGAGTGTCGCAGTTGCCGATCGACCTTTGGAAGTCGGTAAGGTGATAATTGCCGCGACTAACGACCACTTAGTATTACAATCGAATTTAACACTTAAGTATACGAAAGAACCTTTAGAATATCCTTACCGCCCTTCAGTGGACACTTTTTTTGAGAGTGTCGCTCAATACTGGCCGGGCAAAGGGGTGGCAGTGCTGTTAACCGGTATGGGCAAAGACGGCGCTAAAGGGCTCAAAGTTTTGCGATCGGCAGGCTGGCACACGATCGCCCAAGACCGCGCTACCTCAGTAGTTTACGGGATGCCGAAAGCTGCTGCTGATTTGAATGCGGCTGTGCAGGTTTTGCCGATCGAGGCGATCGCCCCAGCCTGCATGAAATATCTCGTGTAGAAAATACTAGAGATGTTTGGGCCATAAGGCTTAAGTGGTTGAGCACAATGGCCGAGGTCGTGCCAGACTCTCAGCGATCATAATCAATCTATTGGGGTGATGTTTTGGGATCGCGATCGCGCGTGTATCTTGCCAGCAGTCTGTAATTTCACGGAATGCTGCGGTTACCGGGCACCTGCTAGCAAGCAGCAGTCGGCTGACCCAACAATTAGCGATCGTAGCCCTTGCAATCAATGTCAAGCGTGCTAGGCTGTGTAAAGATTTTACAAAAATCAGCGGATAAAACTTTACCAACCTGGTATTATCACCTGGTAAGCGTACTTAAATAATACCGGGTCGCTATTGACACTTAGAAAATATTTAAGTAAAAGTTTCGATCCTCTCCAGACAATGGCCGTTGCCCGATCTAGTTATGAAATTAACTCACTCTCAGGCTATTGAATTCGATTGCAGTTGTGCACTAAATCAACGAGAAAGTCAAATAGTCAACGGCAACGTGGTAAAGTTGAAGTTTGAGGATAGGGGAAACAATGGGAAAAACCCAGTTACCGCCAGAGATAGCGCCATTCTCAGTAACCTCAAATTGGAGAAAAGCCGTCACTCGATCGACTTAAATTTACCTTTAAATTCAGAAAGCAAAAAAATATCTAGCTTGACCGAATACACTGTTACAGTTTTACTGATTGACGATCAGGAAATGATCGGCGAAGCGGTGCGCCGAATGCTTGCTAATGAAAAAGACATTAAATTTTATTACTGTAACGATCCAGCTCAAGCAATTAAGAAAGCATTAGAGGTGAAGCCAACAGTCATCCTCCAAGATTTAGTAATGCCAGAAATAGATGGATTGCAGTTGCTGCGCTTTTTTCGAGGGAATTCGCTGACGCGAGACATTCCGATGATTGTTCTCTCCAGTAAAGAAGAAGCGGAACTAAAAGCGCAAGCATTTTCCTTGGGTGCTAACGATTATTTAGTAAAACTGCCCAATCCAGTCGAACTCATTGCTAGAATTCGCTATCACTCAAAAGCTTATATGCACCTGCAAGAAAGGAATCTCGCCTATCAAACCATGCAGGATTATCTAGTCAAATTAGAGATAGAACAAAAAAAATCTCAGGAGTTGCTGTTAAATATATTGCCAGAGGCGATCGCCGAAAGATTAAAAAAAGAACAAGGTGTAATCGCCGACGAATTCGCAGCAGTTAGCGTGATGTTCGCGGATATTGTTGGCTTCACCCAGTTGTCAGCATCAATATCGCCCAAAAAATTAGTACATTTACTCAACGATATATTTTCCAAGTTCGACGATCTCGCCGAAAAACACGGTTTAGAAAAAATTAAGACAATTGGTGACTCTTATATGGTAGTGGCGGGGTTGCCAAATCCGAGAGCAGATCACGGAGATGCGATCGCCGAAATGGCCATAGATATGCAAGAAGCCATAGTGAAATACAGAGAAGAGTTCGGTCTCACTATTAGCATCCGCATCGGCATTCATTCGGGCCCAGTGGTAGCTGGAATCATCGGGACAAAAAAGTTTATTTACGATTTGTGGGGCGATACAGTAAATACCGCTTCCCGCATGGAATCTCACGGTATCCCGGACGGAATTCAGATTTCCGACGCAACTTATTTGCTTATAGAAGACAAGTATGAGTTTGAAAAACGCGGTTTAATCAATGTCAAAGGTAAGGGCCAAATGGCTGCTTATTTATTAAAAGGAAGATTGGAAGTTGATTTTTAATTGGGAATTGGGAATGGGTAATTGGGAATTGGTAATTGGGAATTGGTAATCGGTAATTGGGAATTGGTAATTGGGAATTGGTAATCGGTAATTGGGAACCGGTAACTGGTAATTGGTAATTATTGATTAAGGGGTGTGAGATATGAGTAGACCAGATTTTGAGGATTTGGATGTTTACAAGTTGGCTGAAAAATTGGCAAATGAGGTTTGGTTTATCGTCAAAGAATGGGACTATTTTACAAAAGATACTATCGGGAAGCAACTTGTACGCGCCGCCGATAGCGTTTGCGCTAATATTGCAGAAGGACGTGGTAGATATAATTATCAAGACAATCGGCGTTTTGTCAAGATTGCCAGAGGTTCTTTGTATGAAACAATCAGCTTTTTGAGGCTAGCATATGCCAGAAAATTAGTGGGAAGTGAACAGGTAAAAAGATTCCAACCAATAATTGATGAATTGTCACCGAAGCTGAATGCTTATCTACAGTCAATAGGTAACAATCAAGAAAAATAATTGATTAATAATCAGAGTATATATAGCAATTATCAAGTGAGGTACAGTATTGGTAATTGGTAATGGCTAATTAGCAAGACAAATAGCGAGTAGATCGCGAAAGTTTAGAACCGCTATGAAACACCAATTACCAATTACCAATTACCAATTACCAATTACCCATTCCCAATTACCAATTACCAATTATTAAATCTAACTCTTATGTTTCGAGATAATATTGTTCTGCTTCCGACCAATTTAGTTTAAGTAACGAATCTTCTCCACTTGAAAGCTTGAAACTCGGCTTAATTGGTTTTACGCCCAAAGCGCTAATAATCTGCGCTGCTACAGCTTTCGCCAATAGTGGCGGTACAGAATTTCCGACTTGGCGAAAACCGTGCCATTTTGTGACGTGAAATCTAAACCAGTCAGGATAGGAATGCAATCGCGCTGCTTCTCTGACTGTAATGCACCGAGGCGCGATCGGGTGAATTGGCCTTGGCGAAGTATAAGCGCCCCTCGCCCTGTCTGTTCCAGCCCTGAGAGTGTTGCAAACTCCGTCGGGGTGCAGCTTGTAAAAACGGCTGATCGGCTCTTTTTCGCCGTAGGCTGCGGCTGCAAATCTTTCAATACATTCGGCAGAATGTTTGGTGCGCCGACTGCATGAGAGGATTTGTCGATCGTACTGGCGATCGTAAGCATAATCATTATCAAAATCATCGAATCCGCGCAAAAAACTCGCGTAATCGCTGCTGCACTTTCCGTACTCCACCATTACCCAATCTCGGTGTAGCAACTCGCTATACTTTTCTACTTCCGGCAAATCTCCAATCGCATCCAAAACTGTCGGAACCGCAGGTAAATTAACTTTTTTATAGCGTTTAGGAAGTTTCTTTTTAGGCAAAAAAGTAGTTGGCTGAGGATAGTTTGGCAGATCGTAGTCTTTTTTGCAACCAATCAGAAACAATCGTTTGCGAGCTTGCGGTACTCCGTAGTGAGCTGCGTTAAGAACTTGATAGTTTTCTTCTACTTGATAGCCTGCTTCCAGAAAAGAGCTAATTAAAAGATTCAGGAGTTCTTTGTGTTCGCCTGCTACAATTCCCGGCACATTTTCCATTACAAAAAACTTGGGTTTGAGCTCCAAAACTAAGCGTTGAAAGTGGAAAATTAGAGAATTTCGCGGATCGCCGACATCGCGCTTCCCCATCAGCGAGAATCCTTGACAGGGCGAACCGCTGATTACTACGTCGATTTCGCGCTTGCCGATCGCAGATTTTTGCCGAATTTCTGCTCCCGTCAGCTCTGAGACATCTTTGCACAATACAGAACACATCGGGAAATTGAACTCGTGGGTAGCGCAGTGGATGGGGTCAATTTCGACTGAAGCAAGTACATCAAAACCTGCTTGTTCAAAGCCCAGCGTCATGCCGCCTGCGCCTGCAAATAAATCAACAGCGATCGGTCGCTTTTTCCGATAGCTTGACATAATATTTCAATACTAAAATTGTTTTAAGAAGCTGTATTTATTTTAACATTTTTGATTATTTCGGCAGCAGCGCGATCGCACACACCGACATCTCCCAGACTTTCGCGCATTTGGCGATAATCCGTCAAAGTTTGCTGGCGTCGATCGGCATTTTGCAGCAATTCCAGGGCGTGGAAAACTATATTTTCGGCAGTAGCCTCGTCTTGCAGCAACTCCGGAACGATCGCCTTCATTTGCACCAAATTGGGCGGAGAGATAAAAGGAATCGACAATTTCAGCAGGTGGCGAGCAATCATCGCCGTAATGCGACTGACGCGGTAGGCGACAACTTGCGGAACGCCGAGCAAAGCTAATTCCAAATTAACAGTACCAGATTTGGCGATCGCAAAGTCGGCAGCAGCCAAGATTTCCAGATTTTGATTTTCCAACAAAGTAGCCCGCAAACCGTAATTCTCGATCGCTTGTTCGATTTTGCTGCGGAAAGCTGCTTGAGAAACCGGAATCCAGAAATGAACCTCCGGGATTTTAGCTTGGATAATGCGAGCAGCCTCAAATATCACCGGCATCAGGTACTTGAGTTCTTGCTTTCTAGAAGCGGGAATTAGAGCGACTGAAACCTGTTCCGGCTCAATTCCCAAAGTTTTGCGGGCAACTTCCCGACTGGGCGCAGATTGCATTCTATCCAGCAAAGGATGACCAACCCAACTGACTTGAGAGCCTTTGGCGCGATAATAAGTAGCTTCCTGGGGGAAAATCGCCAAAATGCGATCGGCAATATTGACAATCAGATCCGTATTGCGAGGAGAAATCGAGCAAACCCATTCTTGAGGTGCGATGTACCAAACCACAGGTAAATCGGGCAAACAGCGGCGGATGTAGCTACCAATACCGAGATTGGGAGTCAAATAATCAATCAATACAACAACATCGGGACGGAATTTTTTGAGATATTGTTTAGCTTTTTGCTGAACAGCGATCGTTGGCAAAATATACGGCACAGATTCTATAATACCCATAGAACCAATACCCAGAGTATCGCCTAAAATAGTAGCGCCAGCTTGAGCCATACGAGGGCCGCCCAATGCGGTTATTTCCAACTCCAAACCAGCGGCGACAGCATGACGTTTTAAAGCTGCAACTAACAAAGCTCCTTGCAAATCGCCAGAAACCTCACCAGTGCTGATAAAAATTTTCATAAACTCCTCAATATCCTCGGTAAGGTGCGTCAGACAAAAACTGTTTGAGTTACCTATAGCTGGTGACTGACGCACCGTACAGCTTCCTTCTCTTCCTTCGTGTCCTTCGCGTCTTCGCGGTTCAATAATACTAATTCTTTGAGTCCGCAAGAATTAATATAAGGCTCATTCATTTTTTACCAGGAATCAA
>NZ_JAEQCB010000231.1:0-7553 GCF_020738785.1 Microcoleus sp. PH2017_05_CCC_O_A
ATTCCTGTAGTTTTAGGACTGTGGACTAAAATTACTAACGTAGATGTCTAACATTGACTACTTTTGGGTAGCTTTGTCCATGTTTTTACGAGCGGTTTCAACAACTCATCACCAAAGGCGCAGATCAACTTAGATTATGTAGTCTATGATACTGAATTTTCTTGGGTTCTGTGTGCTATTGTAGCAAAAATTTACAATCTAGATCGAAAAATCGGGTCAAAGCTGAAAAGACCGATCGACTATTTGGGCGATCGACAGCGATCGATTACCATAGCAAAAAACATCTAATTCACAGCAACCGCCAAGACGGTTATGAGGTTCCCTCTTCCTTATTGCCTCTTCCTTATTCCTTCCATCCTTTACATCCTTTACATCCGTTTCACAATCCGTTGCCGAACTTCCTTCTTGCTTCGGTCAACTGTCAACTGTCAACTGTCAACTGTCAACTGTCAACATGAACCCAACCGAAAAATCTCACTGGAAAACCCTAGATAGATTTGTAGAAATCAACTCTCATTGGGTAAAACTAATTGGCGAACATCTCGAAACAACCGAAGGACAAATAGTCGAATATTGGCGAGTAGAAAGAGCAGATTCCGTTGTAATTTTAACAATTCAAGCTGACAAATTGCTGTTGCCCTCACCGATGTATCGCGCCGGCGTAGCAGCAGCAACCCTTGACTTTCCAGGCGGTCGCGTACCAGAAGCCACAACACCAGCAGCCGCAGTTCCAGCTATAATCAAAAAAGAACTAGGCGTGACAGAAAGTGCGATCGCCCGCATCCAACCAATCAACACCACAGGCTGGGAAATCAACAGTTCATTCTCCAATCAAAAACTCTACGGTTTTGTAGCAGAATTGCACCCCACAGCCACAGTAAACCCCGAACTCATCGGTGCTGCATATCCTGTCACCCCCGATGGAATTCGCGACTTGCTCAAAAAATTAACTTGCCTCCAATGTCGAGCATTGTTGCTAGAATGGCAAAACCAAGATGATTTTAGATTTAGGATTTAGGATTTAGGATTTAGGGGATGCTCCCGCGACACTAGCCGATTAACGATTTCTTAAAACCAACATCACCGAAACTAATGATACCTGTCAATAATCATGAAGTTGCTGTCGAATGCCTCGACGTTACATATCGGCTCAACCGCAGACATTTAGTAGACAAACTCAATTTCAAAGTGCTGCAAGGAGAAGTATTAGTATTGCTGGGACGCAGCGGTAGCGGCAAAACTACTACCATGAAATTGATTAACAATTTACTGACACCAAGCAGCGGCGAAGTGCTTGTTATGGGATGGGATTCAATTCAACTGCGGCGAAAAATTGGCTACGTAATTCAAGAAATCGGTTTGTTTCCCCATTTTACCGTCGAGCAAAACGTTGGTTTAGTGCCCAAATTGGAAGGCTGGGAGGGCGATCGCATAAAATATCGCGTCCACCAACTGTTAGAATTACTGAATCTCGACCCCCAGCACTTCGCCAAACGCTATCCCCATCAGTTATCCGGCGGACAGCGGCAGCGTGTAGGCGTCGCCAGAGCACTTGCAGCAGACCCTCCGCTGCTATTAATGGACGAACCGTTTGGTGCTTTAGACCCCATTACTCGCTTGGAATTGCAGCGGGAATTCCGTCAATTACAGCAGCAACTAGGGAAAACTGTGATTTTTGTGACTCACGGAATTCAAGAAGCTTTTTTTTTAGCCTCTAAAATTGGTTTGATGCAAGATGGGCGATTGGTTGAATTTGCCGCGCCGGATCAATTTATTAAATCTCAGCATCCAGAAGCTCGCGCCTTTTTGGAATCTTTTTAATTAGCTAAATTGGAATGCTGTTAGCAATCATGAATTACGCAATGATTAATTTTATTAACCGCTATGGTGCTGAGATGGTTCAGAGGTCGATGGAACACTTGTATTTAGTAATAGTCGCGATTGTTATATCTACGATTGTGGGAATTCCTCTGGGGATTTTAGTTACTAGAAAACCCAAATTGAAAAAGCCGATTTTGGGATTTGCGAATATTATGCAAACAATTCCTAGTTTAGCTTTGTTTGGCTTGTTAATTCCGGTGCCGGTATTGGGCGGAATAGGCGATCGCACGGCAATCATCGCCCTGACACTCTATTCCCTACTGCCGATTATCCGCAACACTTACACGGGCATTGTCGGCGTCGATCGGGCGATTGTGATGGCCGGGACAGGCATGGGAATGACGGATATGCAACTGTTGTGGCAAGTGGAACTTCCCCTGGCGCTGGGCGTGATTCTGGCGGGCGTGCGAGTGGCTGCGGTAATTGCGATCGGGCTAGCAACTATTGCGGCGGCAATTGGTGCAGGTGGCTTGGGAGTCTTTATTTTTCGGGGCGTTGCTACAGTCAACAATCAGTTACTTTTGGCTGGGGCAATTCCGGCGGCTTTGATGGCCTTAGCTGCGGATTTTGGGCTGGGTTTCGTGGAAGCGCGTCTCTCGAAAAGTACATTGAAAGGTGTTAAAGATGACTGAATTTGTGATTGCTGAAATCGTGCACTATCTTAAGGTATGTAGTTGCGCTTCAGCGCTCCGATCTTATATATATTAAGAGAGCGCTGAAGCGCAACAACGTACCTTAAGAGCGCTGAAGCGCAACTACGTACCATGTTTAAGCCGATCGCACTTCCTCTGCTAAATTCATCTCAGGTTCAGCCTTTAAAAGCGGCAAACTCACTCTAAAAATAGATCCCTGATTCTCGCCCGCACTCTCCGCAGCAATTGTCCCGCCGTGTGCTTCCACTAAATGGCGGACGATCGCCAATCCCAATCCCAGCCCGCCATATTTGCGCGTCAGAGACACATCTTCCTGGTAGAAAGAATCAAAAATAGATAGCAAAAAGTCAGGGTGGATGCCTTTACCAGTATCGCTGACGGCAATCAGCGCCCGATCCTCTGCGCGGGATCCGCTAACGCCCGATCGCTCCAGCCGAATCTCCACTCTGCCACCGTTAGGAGTAAACTTAATCGCATTAGAAAGCAAGTTCCAGACAATCTGCTGGAGTCGCACCGCATCGCCCGACACCAGTCCCAGATCCGGCACCACCGGATGAATCTCGATCGACTTCGCAGCGGCTGCCGTTTTCACAGTATCGATCGCAGATTCGACAGCCAAACTCAAATTCACCGGGGTGGGATTCAAGCTCAGTTTGCCGTGCATAATCCCCGCAATATCGAGCAAATCATCAATCAACTGAGTCTGCAATCTGGCATTGCGCTCGATCGTGTCTAAAGCTTTAGCAGTTTGAGCCGCATTCAAGGCTTGACTTTGCAGCAGTTGCGCCCACCCCAGGATCGGATTCAAGGGCGATCGCAATTCGTGAGAAAGCACAGCCAAAAATTCATCCTTAGCGCGGTTAGCTTTTTCCGCTGCTGCGCGCAGAGCTTTTTCCTGCTGCAAAATACTGTCGCGCTGCTGTTCCAAGCATTTTTTGTCTTCAATATCAGTTGCCGTACCAAACCATTTGACAACTCGATCCGATTCATTCTTGACGGGAATAGCTTGGTGCAAAAACCATCGATACACGCCGTCGCAGCGGCGCAATCGACCTTCGGCTTGATAAGGGCTGCCGTCTTGTTGAGCAGACATCCAACGATCGCCCATGGTAGAGACATCATCAGGATGGACAACTGCCGGCCAACCTTCAGCTTGAGCTCGTGCTACCGTCAACCCCGTAAAATCTAACCAGCGTTGGTTGACATCTAGCAATACTCCCTCAACGTTTGCTGTCCATACCAATTGTGGGATTGATTCCGTTAAATATCGATAGCGTTCTTCGCTTTGACGGATCTCTTTCTCAGCTTGTTTGCGATCGGTAATGTCGATCAGCGTTCCCACATAGCCAGTCACCGTTCCGTTACAGTCTAGGTAGGGCAGCGACTGGGTGTAGTACCAGGTAATGCTGCCGTCCGGCTGTACGTGCCTGCCTTCGTTCTGGTAAATTCCTCTGGGCTCGGGTTTTTGACACCACTCCAGCCATTCCCGTCTGAGACGATCGCATTCGTCGGGATGCAAAGTTTGCACCCATCCCATCCCCAAGGCCTCTTCTACCGATCGGCCTGTCATTTCGCCCCAACGGCGGTTGACATAGAGACAGTTATTGTCAATATCAAACCGGAAAATGGCTGTTGGAGAGGCTTCTGCCAGAGTCGCAAACTGGCGCTCGCTTTCCTGCAAAGCGATTTCTGCTTGTTTGCGATCGGTAATATCCTCAGCAATCCCTGTGAACCGATAAATCCTTCCTGTCTCATCTTTGAGCGGAAAACAGCGGTCTCTCACCCAGCGTACAGTGCGATCGGGCAAAACAATCCGGTACTCTTCATCGAACTTTCCTTCAACAGCTTTCTGCTCAAACGCTCGGGCGTTCGATTCGCGGTGTTCCGGATGCACTAAATCCTGCCAAACCCGAGAGTCATCATACAAAGATTGGGGATTCAAGCCCCACAGCCGTTCGTAGGCAGGACTGACATAAAGCACTCGCCCCGAAGGGTAATCGGAAATCCAGAACACAGCATCGATGCTTTCTGCTAACTGGCGGAAGCGTTCTTCGCTTTCCCGTAAAATTGCTTCGGTGCGCTTCCGCTCTTGCAGTTCGTGTTGTGCTTGCTGATAAAGCTCAGCCTGCCGAATGGCAATGCTCACCTGCTGAGCCAACTGCTGAAGCAAATCAATTTCTAAGGGTTGCCACAGGCGCGGGGCGCCACAGTGATGGACAATCAGCAGTCCCCAGCACTGGTTTTCGTGCAGGATCGGTACGACTAGATTTGCCCTGATTTGAAATTGAGTCAGCAGTTCGATGTGACAAGGGTCGATCGAGCCATCATGAATATCTGTTTTTGCCGTCACCAATCCTTGACGGTAGGGTTCAAGATAACTGCTTGCCAAACAGGGATCGTAGATTTGGGAAGCTAGGATCGATCGCCAGTCTGGCCCCACAGATTCCGCTACCACAGTCCCGCCGCCATCTGAGTGCAAACGAAATACGATCGCCCGATCCGTGTCGAGAAACTGTCGCACTTCCTCTACGGTTGTTTGCAAAACGCGCTCTAAATCCAGCGATTGGTGAACTTGCTGGGCAATTAGGGCGATCGCCCGCTCTCGCTGCACTTGTTGCAGGCGTTCTGCTTCTGCCTGTTTAGACTGAGTGAGGTCTACTACTGTACCCAGGAGCCGCAGCGGTTTGCCAGCCCAGTCATAGTAAAGTTGCCCTTTAGCGCCTACCCAATGCAGCGAGTCATCGGCCCAGACAGCGCGAAATTCAACTTCATAGCTAATCCCTGTCTCAAGGGTAGTGGTTATAGCCTCGCCAATTATCTCGCGGTCTTCGGGATGTACGAGTTCGATAAAATCTTCATAACTTGCCGGATAAGTTCCCAGCGGTAGACCAAAAATCGGCCCTACCAGATTAGACCACACTACACAATTGTTAGGAATCTGCCATTCCCAAGTACCCATCCCAGCGGCTTTCAATGCTAAGTGCAAGCGTTCTTCGTTTTGTTGCAGCTTGGCGTGTAATTGCGCTTTGTCGATCGTCCCCTTCACCGCCATCCGCAAACTCTCCGGTGCGATTTGTTCTTTGATGAGATAGTCTTGGGCGCCGGCTTTGATGGCTTCGACTGCGATCGTCTCGTTCCCAACTCCGACCACAATTACAGGCAAATATCGCTGCGATACTATTTTGCTTCGCAGTTGGGCGATAAATTGCAAACCGTCCATATCTGGCAGCCGATTATCGAGCAACACCAGATCCGGCTGGTGTTGTTCCCACAGCGCCAAGCCTTCTTGCCCTAACGGCGCTGCGATTATTTTGTATTGGTACTCGCGATCGCGCAGCAGATACTGTCGGTACTTATGACAGTCTTCCGGGCTGCGATCGACAATCAAGACGGTGCGCTGGATCTGACTCATTGCAAACCTTCCTTGCAAGCGCGATCGATCTTCATGGCAATTTCACAGCACCCATCGTGTAAAGCCTGGATGCTTCCCTTCAATTGACGAACATTCATCGGAGCGATCGTACAGCTATTTGTAACAGATACTGGCAAAACATCAGCCAAACGCAGAAAGTCTATTTTTTGTACAGGCTTAAAAAGCACATCGTGGCTACCAATACCACAATACCAATACATTCTATCTACTTTCAACAAATTATAGGTGCATAAAGTTTAAACCGTCAGCGTTGTGATTTTCTGCAAACCATCCGCGTTCGGAGGATTCGCCATCAGATTGCGGATTTCATTTGAGCGTGCAATGTATTCTCGATCGCTTAAAACAGCTTCACTCCCCTCCAGAGAAATAGGACTTGCCAAATCAATCCAAGAACGACAACCGCCGTATTCAGAAATGTACTGAATTTCGGCTGTTTCTGCGAGGCGATAAGCCCGCAGCAATAAAATATAAATTGGCTGATTTTGTTTCCATTTCAGGCGGTCGCCGACAAATTTTTCATTCCAAATATGGTAGGGAAATAGCGCATTAATTGCTGGTTCCCAAGCCACCAAAAAAACATCAGTAATCTCAGCCCAACTGCCAATTCTAATAGTTTCCGGATGCCAACCAGATTCTACAGTTTTTACTTGACTTGCAAAATCTGGCTTTAATAAATCAGGTTGTTGGTGTTCAAAAGTTGGATACAGTAAAACTTGCTTGTCACTGACATTAAACTGTCCCGCTTGTTCGCGAATACCACCTTTTCGCAACAGCACAATCGTTCTGCCCCCTTCCAAAGCATTAACAGCTACATTCCATTCTTTCAGCGCGCGAGTAGTTGATTTCATAGGATTTATTTGGGTTTTAACAATAGTAACAAAATCGCTGATTCAAAGCTACTCTACCTACTTTTTTCTGTTAAAATTAGATAGATTGAGGGTGAATACTAAAAATCCAAATCAGGACTTAGGGTATGGAAAAGCGACAATTGGGTACATCAGAAATTCAAATTACCCCGATAATTATGGGGACTTGGCAAGCTGGGAAGCGGATGTGGGTGGGAATTGAGGATGCCGAAACTGTCAAAGCCATGCGCGCCGCTTTTGAGGCCGGTATTACCACCTTTGATACGGCTGAGGTTTACGGAGAAGGGCATTCGGAACAAATTATCGGTCAAGCACTTTCAGACGTGCGATCGCAAGTAGTTTATGCTAGCAAAGTTTTCGCCAACCACCTCAGACCAGATTTGGTAGTCGAAGCGTGCGATCGATCGCTAAAAAACCTCAACACCGATTATATCGACCTGTACCAAATCCACTGGCCCGCCGGCACTTGGAATTCCGAAGCCGTACCAATTGCCGAAACCATGGACGCCCTGAACAAATTAAAGCAACAGGGGAAGATTCGGGCGATCGGCGTTTCCAACTTTTCCCGCGCCCAAATAGCAGAAGCCGCCCAATACGGACGCATTGACAGCTTGCAACCGCCCTATTCTCTGTTTTGGCGCTGGGTAGAAAAAGACGCCATGCCCTACTGTACCGAAAATAATATCTCAATCATCGCCTATTCATCTCTAGCTCAAGGAA
>NZ_JAEQCB010000232.1:0-11042 GCF_020738785.1 Microcoleus sp. PH2017_05_CCC_O_A
ATCTGGGGTAGGGAAACGGCATCTTGAGTCTCCTCGCTTGTCATTCCGGTGCAACCGGAATTGATATTATTTCTTAGTCCGCGCAGGCGGACTTCGTATGTGTAGAAGCGATTTCAATCGCCGAGGGTTCAAGGAGATAACTGGAGATAATTAAGGATGAATGTTGCCATCGGGCATTTTAGTTTCCTGCATTGTAGCATTCTCGAAATCCGCGCATCCCGGAAGATTGAAACGCATTGTGGTTCCTCGGTCTGTTGATTTCATGTTAAAACCAACTACTGCATTTTCTGGGTTATTCTTTTCGGGTACGGCACTAACTTTAAAATCCATATTTGCTGCTTGACCATTAGTATCAAGATTGAAACTTATGCCGCTACATCCCAAATCAGAACCTGTCAGGTTGGCTTTATTCAAGTTGGCATTTTTTAAGTTAGCATTCGCCAGTTTTGCTCCTGATAAGTTAGCACCTTCTAGGTTGGCTCCCTGCAAGTTAAATCCTTGTAAGTCCATTCCCTTCAAGTTGACATTGCTGAGATTGCATTCGGGACACTGTTTGGTCTCCAGCAGTTGCTTGACTTGGTTTTGCTGGTTAAAATCAGGTATATATTTGGTTGCAGCCAATAAAAGGGCGATCGACAATCCAGCAGTAATTATATTTTGGATTTTCATAAAAATTCTGAAAAGCCACTGTGGCTTTCTATCTCGGTTAATTATTCATACAGCAGTGCGATCGACATCTCCAGAATTTCCACAAAAAAATTGCCACCATTTCAGACAAGCACGGAGGCGCAGTTAAATCCCGCCGGACTGATAAATCCCGCCTTCTCTCCCTCACCAGTGCTGCTTTGGGTTTCGGACTCGCCCCGTCCGGCTGCTTCACTTCGCTTTGGGCAGCCCACCAACAAACAAATTTTGCCGACTCCTACGCGGATGCTGGAATGTTCGGCAATCTGACCCCCGCCAGCGAAGATCCCTACGGCGATCCGGCGGATGAGGAAACCGCTTAAATCGAGTAAGTTGGCTAGAAAAATTACATGGTAAGCAAAATCACCCCCGCAGGGGTGATTTTTTGCCAGTTCTTTTCGTAGTTGTCAAAAACGGAGAGGGTGGGATTTGAACCCACGGAACCTTTCAGTTCACCTGATTTCAAGTCAGGCGCATTCGACCACTCTGCCACCTCTCCAGGCGCATAGATTTTATCATACCAGCAATTGCCGCTAACTACAAGCAGTAGCAGATTCAGTCTGCCGGTAAAGAATTTGTTCTCTTTGCACCGCGAAATCTTCCCCTACCCAGACTAAAGACATTTCCGACACTGTTCCTTTTTCCAGCAGGACGATCGAGAAATTCCGCAATTTCGAGCACTCTCTCTCCACAATAATTCGCGGTACGCTGGCCGCATTCAAATACACCGTACCCTTCGCACTCACCACTGACTTCCGCAACTCGTGCTTAGTATGTCGCAGTTGATGGTGCATATGACCAAAAGTTACCAGCGGTACGTGCTTTCCGGCGCTGCGAGTTCGATCGATCGCCTCAGCAAAATCCGGGTCGCCCCAATCCCCTCCCAGCGGCTTCCAATCACGCCCGCAGGGGTCTTCAGCAGCCTCTCCCAGCCCCGTCGGCCCCGTGTGACCAAGAAAAATCACATTTTCGCAGTCCGCATCTGCCGCCGCCCCTGCAATTAGCCTCGCCGACTCCTCAAAACTTTCTACGCCAAACCACTCCGAATAAAAATCGTTGTACTTCCACTCCGAACCTCCCCAAGTAAACGGGCGGCTTCCCACCACCGTTATGTCCAATTCGGGAAAATCCCGTTTCCCGTAACCGACGTGGGCTTCTCCCATTAAATCTAACTGCTGTTTTACCCGATTCTCAACGGCGCGATCGTACGGACACTGACTGCGGCCCCACTCCGTCGCCGTGTACCAAGCGTCGTGGTTCCCAAACACTGCTGCTTTCGGAATGTCCAAAGATGCGATCGCCCGCACCACCTCCACCGACTCGTTCCCAAAATCCCCCACAAACAGCGCCAAATCAACGCCAAGATGCTTCAGGGCCTCGCCGTCTTCCGCTTCCCAGCGATCGTGAACGTCCCCCACCACCGCAATTTTGATAGATTTAGTCTGATTCATTTGATTTGTCATGCGCGATCGATCCCTAGCCCCTTCTTCTTCAGCATAAGAAACAGCGACCAATTTTTGCACTCTCCCCCAGCCAATTTTAGATTTTAGATTTTAGATTTTAGATTATTTCAACCCAACCACCCGCTTACCACCGTTTTTGGTGAATTCAACTATAATTCAAAATATTAAGTCCAGCCGCCACCTTCCCCGGAATATTTTAACTGTGTTTACCACCGCACCTGCTCAAAACTTGACCCAAACCAGACTGCCCGACGACTTGTTTGCAGCAATTAACGCCCTCAAACAAGAGTTGAACGCCGTCATTCTCGCCCACTACTACCAAGACTCCGACATTCAAGACATCGCAGACTTCATTGGCGACTCCCTCGAACTTGCCCGCAAAGCCGCCAACACCAACGCCGATGTCATAGTTTTTGCCGGAGTTCATTTCATGGCAGAAACCGCAAAAATCCTCAATCCCCACAAATTAGTATTGCTACCAGACTTAAATGCTGGGTGTTCCCTCGCCGACAGTTGCCCGCCCGAAGCCTTTGCAGCTTTCAAAGCCGATCGCCCAGACCATTTAGTTATTTCCTACATTAACTGTACCGCCCAAATCAAGGCAATGAGCGACATAATTTGCACCAGCTCCAACGCCGTCAAAATTGTCAACCAAATTCCCGAAAATCAGCCGATAATTTTTGGGCCCGATCGCAATCTCGGCCGTTACGTCATCGAACAAAGCGGCAGACACATGGAACTCTGGCAAGGAGCCTGCATCGTCCACGAAAACTTTTCAGAAAAAAAGATAGTTCAACTCAAAATCGAAAATCCCGAAGCCGAAATCATCGCCCATCCAGAATGCGAACCTCCGGTACTTCGCCACGCCAATTATATCGGTTCAACCACCGCTTTGCTCAAATATTCTCAATCCAGTGCCAGCCAAGCTTTTATTGTCGCAACTGAACCGGGAATCATTCACCAAATGCAAAAGCAAACACCGCACAAACACTTCATCCCCGCTCCTCCTAACAATAATACCTGTGCTTGCAACGAATGCCCGCACATGAGATTAAATACTTTGGAAAAATTGTATCTAGCTATGAAAAATCAAACCCCCGAAATTACTATGTCTCAAGAACTGCAACGAGCAGCCTTGCAACCTATCCAGCGAATGCTAGAAATGAGCTAACGGTTGACAGTTGACAGTTGACAGTTGACAGTTGACAGTGTTTTAGGATGGGTTGAATCCAGGGATTAAATTAGTAATCGCGGACGCGAAAAAATCGGTTTCTCCGAAAAATTATTGTGGACGCAGGCGGCGCAGAAACCGGGTTTTTAGCCCCCCCTGCGTCCGGGACTGCATTAGGTCATTTCTTTAAAAATTATGAATAATCTATGATTTCCGAAAAACTGATTGTTTTCACCCGCTATCCCGAAGCGGGCAAAGCCAAAACTCGACTAATTCCTGTGCTGGGAAAAACAGGTGCTGCCAACCTGCACCGATTGATGGCACAAAAGGCGATCGCCCGCGCCCTCTCTCTTCAAAACTCCCGCCGATTATCAGTGGAAATTCACCACACAAGCGGTAGCCAACAACAGATGCAAGACTGGTTGGGAACAGATATTATTTATCAAAATCAAATAGACGGCGATTTGGGGGCAAAAATGACAGCAGCGTTTCAAAAATCTTTTAATTCAGGGGTTGACAAAGCTGCAATTATAGGAACTGATTGTCCCGATCTGAAAGCAGAAATCATGGCACAAGCTTTTGACAAACTGAGCCAGCACGATTTAGTTTTGGGCCCGGCAACAGACGGCGGTTATTATCTAATCGGGCTGCGCCGATCGATACCGGAATTGTTCAGCGGAATTAAGTGGGGAACCAGTGAGGTATTTTCTTCTACGCAGGCGATCGCCCAAAATCTTGACCTCAATATTGCTTATCTTCCCACTCTTGCAGACATAGATTTGCCGGAGGATTTGCTGCGTTTAGATATTAGTATTTTGAAATAAATAAACTATATTTAACTTCTCTGATTCATTAAAAATTGTCATCTATAAATCATAAAAAATACTTGATTGTGAAACCACAACGTCATACTATAGTAAATGTATTTGTCTAACCAAATGCAGCGGTTAGACAGCGCTTGCGACAATAGTCGCAAGCGCGAGAAAAAGCCAAAAATTAGCAAATAAATTAGTAAATAATCAAACTAGGGACAGTTTTTGATTGTCAATCTTAGAATCAGGGTTTCAAGGCGATCGAGAACGAGGGCAACGCTTGCCAGACACAGGAATTACCTGCGGGAAATCAAGGGTTTCAGACGAGGAACTCAAAAGGCAAGTTCGCGATCGCACTTTGCGACAAGAGTGAAACCCGGTTTCTTCGTATATTTATCGTGACCAGAGAGTAAAATTCGTAGAAACCCGGTTTCTATCCGCCCCATGTGTCAGCCATCAAACTGTCGCTACCTGTTGAAATAACAGATAAGCTTTGTACAAAACCCGCCCTCTCTCTCTCCAGCGGTGATCGATTCTCTATGCCGCCCGAAAATCTCAATCTCAAAATTTCCATTATCATTCCCGTCTTAAACGAAGCAGCTACAATTGCCTCAGTCATTTCCACCGCCCAAAATGCCAAAAATGTTGAGATTATCGTCGCCGATGGCGGCAGCAACGACGGTACCGCAGAAATAGCAACATCTTTGGGCGTCCGAGTTGTCTCCAGTAGCCAAGGCCGCGCCACTCAAATGAATGCAGGTGCGGCCTTGGCTACTGGAGATATTCTGCTGTTTCTCCACGCAGACACTCTTTTGCCTCCCGGCTACGACTCTGGCGCACGCCTTGCACTAGCCAAACCCCAAACAGTCGCCGGGGCCTTTGAACTCAAGATTGATGCCCGCACGCTCTGTCTGCTGCTCGTAGAAATAGGAGTAAACTGCCGATCGCACTTTCTGCAAATGCCCTACGGCGATCAAGCCATTTTTCTTTATTCAGCTATCTTTGACCAAATCGGCGGTTTTCCTGACTTGCCCCTCATGGAAGACTTTGAATTTGTACGCCGGTTGAAAAAACAAGGCTGCATCCAAATCGTACCCGAGCCCGTGTTGACATCCGCCCGCCGCTGGCAGCAGCTTGGGGTACTCAAAACCACCGCCATCAATCAAATAGTAATTATTGCTTATTTTTTCGGAGTGTCGCCCGATCGACTCGCTTTCTGGTATAGGAGACAAAAGAAAAATTCTTCCCAAAACTAAAGAATAGTGAACTTTTCTAAAGCTAGCTGCCAATTATGCAAATAGGAAACACGTCCCTGCGTAAAATATGACTTGAACGCCTCAATTTTTACGCACAGCGAGGAAAAAGAGAATATGGCCGATCCCAGAGATGCAGAGCTTATTAAACCCTTTAACGGCGACCCCTTCACGGGTCATCTCGCAACTCCCATCAGTGCTTCTGATTTCACACAAGCATTCATTGGGAATTTGCCCGCCTACCGCAAAGGACTCTCACCCCTAGTTCGAGGTTTAGAAATCGGTTTGGCACACGGTTATTTCCTTGTCGGCCCCCAAATCGTCTTAGGCCCACTGCGGGATTATCCAGAAGCAGCTAATCTCGGCGGATTAATTACAGCCCTCGTCTTAGTTCTGCTCGGCACAACAGGTATGTCTGCCTACGGTTTAGTCTCTTTCAAAAATGACAATAGCAGCTACCCGAGCGCCAATCCCATGACTCCCGAAGCCCTGAAAACCGGCGAAGGCTGGAGCCAGCTCACTGCTGGTTTCTTCATTGGCGGAATGAGCGGCGTCTTTGCTGCCTACTTCTTACTCGAAAACTTTAACGGCATCGATGCCATTTTCCGGGGTTTAGTCAACAATTAGACTCCACTCCCAAATATCCCTGTTGCCACACACTAACTTTAGTTTGGAGATTTTGATATGACAGGTTCCTACGCTGCTTCTTTCTTGCCTTGGATTTTGATTCCGGTTGTTTGCTGGCTGATGCCGGTTGTGGTAATGGGTTTGTTGTTTATTCACATTGAAAGCGACGCCTGAGCTACTACCTAGCTAGCGATTAAATAGACAAGGTGGTACACTTGTAGACAAATCTACGATGTACCATTTTGTTCAAACCCTGCGCGATTCCCAAAAAACCTTGGATTGTCAGTAAAGACACTCGCTTGCGCTGGGATGTTTCGGGAACAGTCATGAGCAAACACGCTGGAATAGTGAGGTTTACTTATAACTGGGGATTGGCTACTTGGAGCAACCTTGATCAAGATGGATTGAAGCCTAATAAATACCTACTCAAGAAATTCTTTAACAATCATGTAAAGCCTGAGTTTACATGGATTAAAGAAGCGGGAATTTGCCAGAAGATAACTCAATATGCTTTCGACAATCTTGGGGATTCCTTCTCCTTATTTTTCTCAAAAAAAGGTGGATATCCCAAATTCAAGAAGAAGGGGCATCATGATTCTTTCACGATAGATGCAGGTGGCAAACCAATTCCGGTAGGTGGTACGTCCATAAAGTTGCCGACCATCGGCTGGGTAAAAACCTAGGGCGGATTGCCTCACACCACCGTGCCGTGTCAATCACTATTTCACGTACCGCCGACAGTTGGTTTATCGCTTTTGCTTACGAACAGAAGAGCCAACTATAAAGCAACACGATGTTGTGGGTGTTGACTTGGGAGTTAAAGAGTTGGCAACCCTTTCGACCGGTGTTGTTTTGCCTAACCCAAAGCATTACAAAACGCATCTCAGTAAGTTGCGTAGGCTGTCAAAGGAGTTATCCCGAAAAAAACAAGAGGCTCTAGAAATAGATTTAAGGCGAAACAAAAACTAGCGAAGCATCATGCTAAGGAATGAAAATTTAATAACCTAGACGACTATCCCCCCCTTAGCCCTTACTGGAAAAGAAATGGGGAAGCAAAGTTGCTTAAATTATTCAATTTTCATTCCTAAGGTAGCGAATCTCAGAAAAAATACTCTCCATCAAATCACTACTTACTTATGCAAAAACCACGCAAAGATAGTAGTAGAGAATTTGAATGTTTCTGGGTTACTGTCTAATCACAAGCGAGCTTCGAGTTATCGCTGATTGTGGATTCTATGAATTCAAACGTCAACTAGAGTATAAATCTCAAAAGTTTGGCTGTGAAGTAATCATTGCTGACCGCTGGTTTCCTTCGAGTAAGACTTGTTCAAACTGCGGACATATTCAAGATATGCCGCTGAAAGAAAGGACTTACAACTATGGAAGTTGCGGTCATTCGATGGACAGGGATTTGAACGCAGCGATTAATTTATCGCGCTTGGCTAGAGCGTCAAAGCTTACCGAGGGATAGCCGCTCCCATGCCCCCGATGAAGTAAGAAGCAAATGTCTAGACTTGTCTAGGATTTGTATAGCAGCTTTACCCACAAAGCAAGACCTAAGTTGGAAGGCCGAAGCAACACGATTGACGGACAATTCCTCTGAAACCTCTAGATAAATCTCGGGAAAATCAGCGAAAATTGTTTTGAGATTGCTGGCCATCAAAAAACTTAGTTTTTTTACCTCATCCCCAGAATTGATCTGTGGAGCAATCTTTCTTTCTTCTTCCGGCGTTGCTGAGTTATAGTATGAATAGGAGGAATAATTTATGCAATGTCCAGAATGTAAATCAACCCATATCCGTAAAAACGGCAAGAAAAAAGGAAAACAAAACCACATTTGTGTGCAATGCGGTCGTCAATTCATCAATGAGTATGAGCCCCAACGAGGTTATAGCGAAGACATCAAACGTGATTGCCTAAAAATGTATGTCAATGGTATGGGTTTACGGGCGATAGAACGAGTTAAGGGAGTTCATCATACCACGGTAATGAATTGGGTAAAACAAGTCGGGAAACTGTTACCAGATGTTTATGACCCTGAAGTCATTCCAGAAGTTGGTGAGCTTGATGAATTACAAACTTATGTAAAAAAAAAGACAGACAAGATCTGGCTGTGGACAGCGGTTGACCACTTTAAACCAGGGATTTTAGGATGGGTATTAGGGGATCATAGCGCTAAGACATTTGAACCATTATGGGACAAAGTAAGTGAATGGAAATGCTACTTTTATGTAACTGATGGATGGTCTGTATATCCCAGGTTTATTCCTGATGGAGATCAGATTGTTAGTAAGACTTATATGACACGAGTCGAAGGGGAAAATACAAGGCTAAGACATTCCGCCAGCTAGGCTACATCGCAAAACTCTTTGTTATTCTAAATGTGAGGAAATGCTCAAGCATTCTATTAAGTTATTAATACATTACTTAAAATTTGATGATATTCCCATTCCTGGGGCATTCATATCTTGATTCAGCAACGCCCTTCTTCCTTCAAAACTCGCAATTGCAAAAAATCCTCTGCCTGCGGGCAGAGGATTTTTTCGCAAAGGACACAAATCACTCGCTCGGGGAAGACAAATTGGTAAATTGTGAGCCACAATTGTTATGGAAACCTACTAATGAGGAGAGAGCGATGCAATTTCCCCCCGCACGCCGAATCTTAGCTCCATTTCTGATCTCGGTACTGCTGCTCGTGACTTCCTGCGGTCAGAATCAGCCCCCCTCCCGCTGGGACAAAGCCCAGCAGGAAAGCACCCAAAAATCGACTAAAGCCAAGCAGACAAATGCTGACAAATCCACTGCTAGTAATCAAAACCTGCCCAAGAAGGCAGTTGCAGGCGGTAAGTTAAATAAATACTTCCCGTCTGCTGGCGGCGGATTCGATCGCGTTTTCGCTCAAGAAAAATCCGGTTTTGCTGAAGCTAAACTGAACAAAGGCGGTAAAAATGTCGCGGTGCTTTCGATTAACGACATCGCCGGCAACCCCAGCGCCGGAGCCAAATTCCAGCAAAGCACCAAGCAAATTAGCGGCTATCCCGCTGTCAGTCAGGGCGCTAACATCACTGCTGTTTTAGTGGCAAATCGCTATCAAGTCAAAGTTCAATCCCGCGATCCCTCTTTTACCGCTAGCGAGCGCGAAGCTTGGCTGTCAAAATTTAACCTGAGCGGCCTTGCTAGTGTGAAATAGCAGTGTCTCAGATCGAACTTCTCGCCCGACTCTAGCTCTGGCGCTATCAAAACTATGTCTGCCAAAATCAGACTGTGAAGTTCTTGCCATCTACCAAAAGTAATACCTTTGATTTCTGTTCAACAAGGAGTTTTTTGTGAGCAAAACAGTCTTTGAATTAGTCGATCAACTGCCTAAAGACAACATGACTGTCAAAGCCCTGCGAGCGCTTGACTTTGTTGTTCCAGGCGAGTGGAACAATTTAGTTGGCTTTGAAAATACCATTCGTACGGTAACAGGCGAAACTGACGAAGATATGATCCAGCAAATTGGCGATCGGGCCATCACCCTCTACAACGATAAATCGGAAGGCTACCAACGCGCTCTCTGGCTTTACCAAACGATCGACAGTGCCTCTAGCGCCCTCGGTACAGCAGCCCTAGCTAACAAAGTCGCCCAAAATGTGCCGTTTTTGTCCGTGCTGGGAAATCTCACCCCCAAGCCTGAAAAAGCTCAGACGATCGACCTTTCTCTAAAATTAGTCACAGAGTTACTCGCTTTTTGCCAAATTAACGGCATTCCTGGCGACAGCATCGGCGATTTTGCCGGGGCTTTGGGCGACTACGGCGGTGAATCCCTGATGCGGATGGCTGCTTTGGTTTGTTTTGATGGTTTGATTCCCCTGGGCCCAGACTTTATCATGGCTACTCAGTCTTGGATTCAAAAGCTCTCCCCTAGCGATTTGCAAGACAATCCGGCGTTTAAGTCGATCGGCGGTATGATTCCTGGTGGTAATCCCGCAGGCCAACTCGGATTTATCGGCGAAAGCTTTAACTCGGTTTCCGGCTGGATGGGCTCGTTTGTGAGCGATCGAGGTTTGACTCCCCAAAACGTTATGGGGCACTTGCAGAGTTTTGTCGAAATTTCTGCCGACAAGGTGGACTACGTGGGCGCTTTCCTCGACATGACTACCAACTACTACGAACACACGGGCGTTCAAACTCTCGCCCACCGTTTGATTGAACGAGCTGTCGCTGAGATTTAGAATAAGCATAGTCCTCAGTCATTAGTCAGTAGTCATCGGTTAGTAGTTATTGGTTATTAGTTATTGGTTATTAGAAACAACAACTAAAACTAACAACTCATCACTTTTTAAAAGGAAGCACCAATGGCAGAAGAACCGAAAAATCCAGCAGCAGGCGAAGCCGAAACAGAGGCCCTTTCTGCTGAAAACGCTCCGAGTTCCGACACTCCGGAAACCAGCGACATCCCCAGCGCTGACAAGCCTGCGCCCGCTGCTAAAAAAGCGGCCGCCAAGCCAGACGGTGACAAGCCCCCAGCTAAAGCTAAAAAGGAAAAAGCACCTGCTGTTGAAGACAAGCCCTTTGCGGAATTTATTCAACAAGATTATTTGCCCGCCTTGCAAACTGCTTTGACCAAGCAGGGCGTTAAGGATTTAGATGTGAGTTTGACCAAGCAAAAACTCCCCGTTGCTGGCATGAGTTCCGCCGGAGATTGCTGGCAAGTAATTGGTAAATTTCAAGAAGGTCAGCGCCAATTTAACTTGTATTTTCCTCAAGAAGATATTCAAAGTCAAAGAGCATTTTCCTGCGCTGAAAATAACACCAAAACCAGCACTTTAGAGCCTTTTTTGATAGACGAGCGCAAGATTACCCTAGACCTCATGGTCTTTGGTGTCGTCCAGCGGCTTAATGCTCAAAAATGGCTGAATCTTAATTAGTTATCGTGCAGTGCGAGCGTCCCGCTCGCGAGTCTTAAGATAGCTCGCGAGTCTTAAGATAGCTCGCGAGTCTTAAGATAGCTCGCGAGTCTTAAGATAGCTCGCGAGTCTTAAGATAGCTC
>NZ_JAEQCB010000233.1:0-7036 GCF_020738785.1 Microcoleus sp. PH2017_05_CCC_O_A
CCGTCGCAAAAACAGAACCGACTAACGGCAAATTTGCCAACAATCCCGGCAAACCATCCCAAGCCTTCATCGCATCCAACTGCTGCGTCGGAATCAACACAATCATCGGTACAGCTAACGAACCCAATTCCGCAGTATTCGCCCCCACAGTAGTCAAACACAGGCTGCATTGTGATAGCAAATCGTAGGCAGGAGTTTGCGTCCAAAGTTCTATTTTCAAGCCAGTTGCTGTCTGCAAAAACGGCGATTCTGTTAAATGAAGTTCCGCGCTAGCGTTGGAAAATAAATGTAAGCAGGGATTTTGTTCAGCGTCGGCAAAACGTGCTAGAGTTTGCACATCTAAGCTCGGAGCAACCGGAATTACAAAGCGCGTTTCAGGGCGGACTCGATGGATCGATTGCGCGATCGCCAAACACAACGGTACACCTAAAGCTAATTTTGCCGCCTTAGAACCCGGTAACAATCCAATTAGTTCTATTTCCCGTAGGGGTTGTACGCCGTCTTTTGCCTCCGATTTGCGATCGCCTACTTCCGCAATCAAATCTCCCACAACTGTAAATTTATCAGCATATTTTTGCGGAACTTTAGCCAAAACTTCCGGTTTCATCGCCGCAAACCTATCAATCCAGCGATACCACCGCGCGTCCCATTCTGCATAAGTAACAGTGCGATATTTTAGCCTTTTGCCAATAACAACCGTAAAAAATTGGTCGCCGCCTAAAAACAAAACAACTCCCGTTTCATACCAATCCCAATTTTGGGCAGTTTTGCCCGATAATAAAAATCGAAAAAAATGCTCCGGTGCTTGCACTCTATCCACTTCTGGGTAGTTAAAATATCGACTGTCATAGCATTTAAGATTTAAAAGGATACAAGGGAGAATTCTATGACAGATTTAATGGATGCCGTCAAGATGGGTGATGTGGCGGCTGTGGAATGTGCGATCGAACAACGTGCAGATATCAACGCCAAAGACGAGGAAGGCGCGACGGCTTTGACGGCTGCGGCTGAGGTTGGCAATGCTGATATTGTCAAAAAATTGCTCGCAGCAGGTGCGGATGCTAACAGTCAGGATAATGACGGTTGGACGCCGTTAATGAGCGCCGCTGCTGCCGGACATACCGAGATTGTACAGCTTTTGCTGGATGCGGGGGCGGATGTGAATGCTAAAACTGCTTTTGGTTTGACGGCTTTGATGAGTGCGGCGGGTAGCGGGCGCGCTGATGTTGTGCAGGTTTTGATCGATCGAGGTTCCGATCTCAAAGCCAAGGATAATAATACTTGGACTGCGTTAATCTGGGCATCTTCGGAAAAGCACCAAGATGTGGTTGAGGTTTTGAAGCTGGCGCGCGATCGCCATTAACAACTTAGCAACCGGGTTTATCAAATAAACCCGGTTTCTGGATGATATAATTAATTAATAAATTTGCCATTTTTATATCATGGTACTATTCGATCGAGAAATGCGTTTGCCAACTAGCGCCGAACTCCCTTCTTCGGATGATACTCCAGTGGATAACGAAAATCAAAACTTTCTTCCCAACTTACTGTTATTCTTGCTCAAATTTCACTGGCGCGAGCGGAATGACTGGTTTTTTGCGGTGGATATGGGAGTTTATCACACGACGGGAGTAAGTCATCTAGTTCCAATCGTTCCTGACGGCTTTCTAAGTCTGGGTGTCGAAAGATTCAAAGGCGATACTTTGCGCCTCAGTTACGTCCTGTGGGAAGAAAATAATATTCCCCCGATATTTGCCTTAGAGATTGTTTCTCAAACTTACGGCGGTGAATACGATAAAAAGATTGATATTTACGCGAAGTTGGGCGTGCTTTACTACGTAATTTACAATCCCTATTACTGGCGGCGAGACCAACATCAACCCTTTGAAGTTTATCATTTGGTAAATGGCGAGTACGAACAGCAAATTGGTGAACCTTTTTGGATGCCGGAAGTGGGTTTAGGAATTGGTCGAGGTCGGTACAGCGATGGGGAACGACAGTTGGAGGTTTTGTACTGGTTTGACGAACGAGGTACTAGGTATTTGACGGCTGAAGAATTGGTGGCTCAATATCGCGATCGCTTTGGCGAGTTGCCGGAATAGCAAAGCGCGATCGCCATTTTGTTTCAATGGGCGATTCCACCCATCAAATTCAACACCCACTCATTAATCGCTTCTGGATTTTTAGCCTAATAAAAAGTATGAAAAACTATTTAATGATTCTGGCAATCGATTCAAGTTCAAATTGCCGCCACCTTTAATTACGGCGATCGTGTCCAATACTATCGCACCAGATGAGCTATCTGAGAATTTTGTTTGAATTTGTAAATCTAGATTATTGTTGATAGGAGACAGAATGTACCAATCTAAATATCCTCCCAGCCGGATACTGTCCTGACCTTGTGTAAAGTTCTGAATTGTAGCAAAACCAGGCCCATTGTAGAAAACCTCAATGTTGACCAATGCAGATCTAATACCCATTGGCGTAGTCGTACCCAATAGGAATTCATCCTGACCTGTACCACCAATCAGAGTATCAAATTCATTGTCGCCCTTACTTTCATAAACCGTGAAGATCCCACTTGTGAGAACATTAGGGACACTTCTACCTACTTCAACTCCAATGAGTCTGGTATTCCCCGCCCCGAAACCAGTAACAATATCATTACCAGAAGTTCCGACAAAAGTCGCAGTACGATTAGGATCAAATTGTCCTAATTTCAGATAGTGTTCTCTGCCAGTTTTAAACACTCCTGAATTGACAAGTGACCTGATATCGCCAGTGAAATAATCCGGTTCAGAGAAAGAAGTCGCAAACAGACCATCTTTGATTCCGAATTTAATGAAATGCTGGTAACCATTTTTAAAGGTTCCATTTTGAATAAACGGTAACAAATCTCGATTATTTGCTACATAAAATGCTTCGTCGTAGTCAGGCGATACTCGCGTGCGACCTTCTTCGTAACCAAACTGGATAAAGTGGTCTAAACCAGAAGCAAAAGGCGCGTTTGGATTGCTTGAGTTGCGGATTGAGGGAACAATATCTGGATTTTGAGCTAGATAGGTTTGTTCGTCAAAGTAACGCGATACTGCGGTGAGGCCACCAGCTTGACCAAATTTTTCAAAGTGTTCTCTGCCAGATTTGATGATTCCTGCATCAAGTGCTGGTTTCAGCCACGGATACTGTGAAAGGTAGTATTGTTCGTCGAAGATGTCATAGTTTGTCATGCCATTTACCTGATTTTTAGTCTACAGATTTGTTTGTTAAAATCAACCCACTATTACTAACTCTACTAGCTCATTATGTCAAGTTAAGTATTATCTAGCAGCATTTTTTTTGCTGGTAGACACAAAAGGGCGATCGCAAGAAAACTCAAAAGCCATCAATCATCAGTATCAACTAATGACCAATGACTAATGACTAATGACTAATGATTAATGACCAATGACTAACCGATCGCGAAAGTACCGTTACCATTAGATTGGATGAAACTCAAATTCAAGTTTGCACCTCCTTCAATCACGCCGAGTACATCTCCAAAACGCTGGATTGACAAATTGCCACCAACAGGAGTCAGGCTGTAACCGCTTAAAGAATTTCCTTGCAGTTGGATCAAATCATTTTCTATGTCGAAGTTGCGAATCGTAGCTTGACCGTTACCTGTATACAGCGCTGCGGCGGAGGGATTCCCGGCTGATGCAGGAACTCCGAGGACGAATGTATCAACTCCCGGGCTGCCAATTAGGACATCGAATTCATTAGTTCCAAAGCTTTCATACTGCCGGTTTCCGTTGCGATCGATACCTACTTCTACTCCCACAAGTTCGGTATTCCCCACGCCAACGCCTGTGATAATGTCGTTGCTACGGCTGCCAACAAAAGTTGCGTCGCGGCTTGGCTCGTTTTTCCCGAAATTGAAGTAGTGTTCCCGACCAGTTTTCAAGTTTCCAGAGTTGACAAACGGCACGATATCGGGATTTTTCCTTAAGTATTCCGGTTCAAAAAACGAAGTCCCAAAACGGCCTTCTTTGGCCCCGAATTGAATGAAATGCTGGTATCCTGATTTGAAAGGTGCATTAGCCCCGATAAACGATCGCAATTCTGAGTTATTTGCCAAATAAAAATCTTCGTTGTACTCAGGCGATACTTTAGTGCGGCGCTGTCCTTCATCGTAACCGAACTGAATAAAGTGATCGAGGCCGGTGGCAAAAGGCGCGTTTGGGTTGACAGTTTTGACAAAGGGTGCGAGATCTGGGTTGCCTGCAAGGTAAGTAGCTTCGTCAAAATAACGCGATACTTTAGTTAAGCCACCTGCTCTACCAAATTTTTCAAAGTGTTCTTTGCCAGATGCGATTACTCCGGCATCAATGGCCGGTTTGACCCAAGGATATTGGGCGAGGTAGTATTTTTCGTCGAAAATTGCGTAGTTAGCCATGTTTTATACCTATGGTTTTGATGAGCTTGATTGTGAATACCAATTAGCTTTTCATTGACTCGATCGCGGATCGGGAACTTACAGCAGATTCCAGGTTTATGAAGTACGCCTCGGATCGAGAAATTCCGGTAGGGACACGGCATTGCCTTGTCCCTACTGCACTTCATAAACCTGGCATATACTGTATAGAATTCAGAAGTTATAAAATGGTTTTAAGTTCCTAGGCAAATATTGAGTTTTGTGACATACAAATTACTAGAATTTTTTATTCTATCTTCATAGATTATGCCTTTTCCCCCTCAATTAACTGCTCTATCGCAAGTATGATCTGTTATACAAAAGTTCGAGCTTGTTTCGGGATTTTTTTTCTCAAAGGTTTGTTGATTTTTGGGGATTTTTTTATGATAGCTTGCTTTAAACATATTTTATAAGATATGTCAAGTAAATTTTTGTAAAGATAATTTGGAGCATTTGCTCAAGGAATTTGTAAAATAATGTAACTAAAAATTGCAATAAATTTGTCGAATTGTGTAATTAGCAGGATCGAATCGCCTAATGGCAAGCGTTTTCTGGTAAAAATGCTTAGGGGACAAAAAAATTCCCGATTGCCGAAAACAGCATCTTAAAGGAGCCTAACCGGATGTTCACTCACGTCAAGCCCACCATTCGCCACGTCGTGCCGGAAAACTTGCAGGGGCGATCGCTCATGAAGGTGGTCTATGTCGTACTAGAACCGCAGTATCAAAGCGCCCTCTCCGCAGCGGTTCGAGCGATAAATAACAAAAATCCGAATCTGGCAATAGAAATCAGCGGCTATCTGATCGAAGAACTCCGCAGCCCGGAAAATTACGAGGCTTTCAAGCGGGATGTCGCTGATGCCAATGTATTTATTGCTTCTCTAATTTTTATCGAAGATTTGGCCGAAAAAGTGGTAGCGGCTGTAGAACCGCTGCGCGACAGCTTGGATGTCGCCGTCGTCTTCCCGTCGATGCCTGGGGTGATGCGGCTCAACAAAATGGGCAGTTTCTCGATGGCGCAGTTGGGACAAAGCAAAAGCGCGATCGGCGAATTCATGAAAAAACGGAAGGAAAAATCCGGTAGTTCCTTCCAAGACGGAATGCTGAAACTGCTGCAAACTTTGCCGAAAGTGCTGAAATATTTGCCGATCGACAAAGCTCAAGATGCCCGCAACTTCATGCTGAGTTTCCAGTATTGGCTGGGCGGTTCCCAAGAAAACTTGGAAAACTTCTTGCTGATGCTGTCGCATAAATACGTATTCAAAGGCCAGGAACAATTAAGTTTTCAAGAACCTGTTGTTTACCCGGATATGGGGATTTGGCATCCTTTAGCACCGTCCATGTTTGAGGATGTCAAAGGATATCTGAACTGGTATAATGCCCGCAAAGATATTTCCGCAGACCTCAAAGATCCCCTCGCACTTTGCATTGGTTTAGTGTTGCAGCGCACTCACTTAGTTACTGGAGATGACGCACACTACGTAGCAATTGTGCAGGAATTCGAGGCAATGGGCGCGCGGGTTTTACCGATTTTTGCAGGCGGTTTGGACTTCTCGAAACCGGTTGAAACCTTTTTCTTGGAAGTTGGGCCCAAAGGTGTGGCACCGCTGCCGATCGTAGATGCGGTAGTTTCTCTGACTGGTTTTGCGTTGGTTGGCGGCCCGGCGAAACAAGATCACCCAAAGGCGATCGAGACTTTGAAAAAGCTGAACTGTCCTTATATGGTGGCTTTGCCGCTGGTTTTCCAAACGACGGAAGAGTGGGAAAATAGCGATTTGGGCTTGCACCCGATTCAAGTTGCTTTGCAAGTGGCGATTCCTGAGTTGGATGGTGCGATCGAACCGATTATCTTGTCGGGTAGAGATGGCGCAACTGGAAAGGCGATCGCCCTGCAAGATAGAATCGAGGCAATTTCCCAGCGCGCCATGAAATGGGCAATGCTGCGGCGCAAACCAAAATTAGACAAGAAAGTTGCGATCACAGTCTTCAGTTTCCCGCCCGACAAAGGCAACGTCGGCACAGCCGCTTACTTGGACGTTTTCGGCTCAATTTACGAAGTATTGAAAGCCCTAAAAGGTAACGGTTACGACTTGCCAGAACTGCCGGATTCCGCCGAAAAACTGATGCAAGAAGTCATCCACGACGCAACAGCCCAATACCAAAGTCCGGAATTAAATATTGCTTACCGGATGTCCGTAGCTGAATACGAAGAATTCACTCCTTATTCGGAACGTTTGCAAGAAAATTGGGGCCCGCCTCCTGGGCATTTGAACAGCGACGGACAAAATTTGCTGATTTTCGGCAAACATTTCGGCAACGTATTTATCGGAGTGCAACCTACCTTTGGATATGAAGGCGATCCGATGCGGTTGTTATTCTCTCGTTCTGCAAGTCCGCACCACGGTTTTGCTGCTTACTACACTTATTTAGAGCGCATTTGGGGTGCGGATGCGGTGCTGCACTTTGGCACTCACGGTTCCCTAGAATTCATGCCTGGTAAGCAGATGGGAATGTCTATCGATTGTTATCCCGACAGTTTGATCGGCAAGATTCCTAACCTTTATTATTACGCCGCCAACAATCC
>NZ_JAEQCB010000234.1:0-8785 GCF_020738785.1 Microcoleus sp. PH2017_05_CCC_O_A
GATTTGCTTCCGAGTTTCTGAGAGTTTCCAGCCGCTGACTTTATACTCAACTGAGCGACTGTTTTTCTTGAAAGTCGGATAACCTTTCTTTCCGGGAACGGCTTTCTTGCAGTTGTCGTAGAACCGAGCAATGGCAGAATAAGCCCTTTCCACAGAGGCTTGGCAGGCACTAGAGTTCAATTCTTTAACAAAGGCAAACTCTTCTCTGAGCGCAGTGCTGTGACGGTACAAGTCTTTTTGCCCTACTCCTCGGTTGTCGATCCAGAAACGGACGCACTTATTCCGAACGAATTGAGCAGTTCTGATTGCTTCGTCTATAGCGGAGGACTGATTTGGTTTGCCGATCGCCTTGAATTCTAGAACGAACATCTTACGTAGGAACTCGCTACGTTAAAAATCTAACACAAAGCCGTCCTAGAAGGACGGGGCTTTAAACCCAAGTTTTTGGTAATTACCCTTGGACGCAGGCCAAGCGCTGCGGTTGGAACACCGGAGCGAAGACTTTCAGCAAGCCGTGGAGGAGGGTACAATAAATTTTGTGCAAACTACGCGGATCGGGATTACTAAAGGGATTGATTTGCCTTGGCGGTGGTATTTGGGGAACTGTGCGGCCGTGTCGCAACTCTAGTAATGTCAAAGGTGTCAGTGTAAATTTGGTAGCTTAAACTTAGTGAAATTATGGCTTACTCTTCTGAAAACCCGATCGTACAACTCAAAAAATGCCTGACTCTCGCTCAGGATGTTGGGAGTCACGCCGAAGCTAACCGAGCTTTCGAGCAATTGTGCGGGATTATAGATGCTGAAAATCCGATGGCCGCGCAACTTTTGGAGATGTTGTGGGAAGACGCAATTCTGGCCAGACGTTCTGCTGTATTTTGGCAGCAAATGAGCGAAGTTGAGAAAGATATGGCGAATAGAATGATGGAAAATATGACGCAGATGAGACAAAATTATTTGCGTTTGATGCAGGAAATGTAGGATTTGGTAATGGGGAATGGGGAATGGGGCATTGGTAATTGGTAATTGGCAATTGGTAATTGACCCGAATTTGCCAACAAGTATAAGGTGCGTCAGCCGAGATATTTGACACTGGTCAAATAGTTGGTTTCCGGGGCACTCTACCATAAATTTTGTTACTTCAACCCGCGGAGGCGGGTTTTGTCTGTGTAGACGCGGTTTCAACCGCCGTCTCATCTTCTATTTCATCAAAGCAGCGCCGCGGTTGTAAAGTTCGCGGGCGTAATCAGTCCAAGTTCCCTGTCCCCAATAGCGGAAACAGCTTGTTTGTACCAACAAGTTGTAAAGCAAAGCCTGCTGATATTCAAACTGCTTGGTAACAGCAGCATCTTTCTGTACCAGCGTGTCGTATTTTTTGTGAAAGGCTGCACTGAGTTGATTCATTGGTTCCAGGACATTTTCGTAGCCCTTCACCCAACTTAAATCGTTAGTCCAAGATGCACCATCCATGTGAAAATTGTGATCGGTTTGCTTGAGTTGCGCGATCGCACTTTCCACCTTTTCCGGCGTTGCACTATCAGGATTCACTTGCAGCCAAATCTTGTGCTGATTAATCCCCTGACAAACAGGATAATCATCAGGATTAACACCCGCCGCCTCAATCATCTCCAAATATTCAGTCCCATTTAAACCGACAACACCGGATTTTCCGCCACCTTGTTCGCGGTTTTCGTGCCAAGCTTTGACAAAGGCGCTGGGGAATTCATTCATCATCACGCCACCATTTTCGCCGTCGGCAATTTGAGTAACTAAAGAAGGAATTGTGACATTGCTAATTTGCTGTTTGTTGCGTCCTTTTGCTTCGTAATAAGGCTGCATTTGACCGACCAATTTTGTATCGGAACCTTGGGTTTTAATCAAAGCCGTGATGCTGATGGTTTCGCCGCGAGAATTGCGGGATTGCAAACGATTGGGAATGTATTTTTGGTCTTGCGACAATCCCGAACCGTCGATATTTTCCACAGAATGTTCCTGCACCATTAGCCAGCGGTAGCCGCATTCTTTCAAAGCTTTGATGTATTCGTAAAGAGTATCGGGGTGATTGGGAAAGTGCATTTCTGGAGGCGAAAAACCTTTAACGCGCTTCAGGGCATCTATGCCAAAAATGGATGCAAAATGATGTTGCCATGCTTGAATTTGGAGTTTGATATCGGGAATTGGAGTTGAGGGAATAACGGCGTGACTCCACATTGTCCCCAGCCATTCTACGTGGGGTTGGTATTCAGGTTCGCAGGTAATTCGCTTGAGGTTGTTGAAGATATCGTCGCGTCCCATTTGGCGCAATCCCCACAATAAATTGCCCGAATAGTCGAGCATAATTCGCGGGTTGCAACCTTCAGCAATCAGTTGGGGAATAAATTCTCCCATGCGTGAATAGCACCAAGCAAAGACTCCGGCATTGTGGTTGTCTCCTTGGTTGGGATTTTCAAACATATTCTGGAGATTGCAGATTAGTTCGCCCTTTGCACCTGCTGGAATTGTAGGTTGGTGCATATGCAGGGCGCAAGCAAATCCGGCTTGAATGTTTTCGAGGCGCAGATTTGTCTTAGGTAAAAAGACTGGTTCGTTGCTGTTGGTGGCGGCAGTGATTTCTGCTTCGGAACCGCAAATGTTGGGCAATCCGGAGCGAAGTTCTTCTAAAACGGGTGGGTTGGGGGATGGTGCGATCGCAGACATAAGTTTTTCTCAAGAATTGTGGAGGAACGCGGTCTGCTATTTGGTAAGATAGCTATATGCTTTTAGGGTAGCAGAAAAGGTAGCAGATTTAATGCAGATATTTAGACTTTGGCTCACAACGATTGATTAGAAAAACCGCAGATTAAGGCAGATAAACACAGATAAACGCAGATAAAAGTCTGCCAAGATTATTTTCAGGTGCCGTGCGATCGCGCTGAGACTTTGTACCTCTACCTCGCAGATATTTTATGAATGACAAAAAACTGCTCCTACAGCAGGCGGCGATTAATTTGCTGGTTGCTGTCACAATTGTTCAACCTGGATTGGCTGCTACGATCGCCGATTCATCGGGGGAACCGCATTTGCAGTCGCAGATACTGGCTTACGAGCCGCCCGCGCGGGGTGCACCGGGCGATCGCGGAGATGCAGGCAGCCGCGACGATCTTCACCACTTTTTAGCTTTAATTCCGGCTCTAAATTTAGGATTGACTGCGATCGCACATCCGACTTTTTGGCTGTACTTGCCGGCTCCATTTCCCGATGACATTTCCTTTGAGTTTGTGCTGCGGGACGAAGAAAATCAAGAAGTAGTTTTCCGAACATTTTTTCAGCTTGCAAAAACAGCGGGACTTGTGAGTTTTTGCTTGCCACCAAATGCACCTCCTCTGGAAATTGGCAAAAAATATCGCTGGGATTTTTTCTGCGGGAATATCTCCCGCTACGGGTGTGTTGAGCGAGTGAAATTGGCACCAGAAATCTTAGTTAAGCTAGAAACTGCATCGCTGAGGCATCGCGTTTTACTGTTGGCTAAATACGGTTTGTGGTACGAAACTATTACTGAATTAGTTGCGCTGCGGGACAAACTTTTGAGTCAATTACAGGTAGCTACTTTAGAGGAAAGGCTGCTGATTTATGCTGAAAATGATTTGCGGTATGAAGCGCTAGCCGAGCTGACTGGATTTGAAAAAATATCTTCTCTGGTAACTTTGGAGGCGGATTGGAATGCTTTATTGCAGCATCCGTTTGTGCGCTTGCACGAGATTGTTTTAGAACCGTTTGTTTGAGTCCGATCGTGCATAATATATGGGCCGGGGCGGGTTTTTGAGATTGTGGGTTTTTGGCTCAGATTGTTGGTGAACCCGCCCCTACAGGAATCAATGTCAATGGATCGAACACGAACGAGACAAATTGTAGGGATCGTACATTTTTATTTATGGTGAGCTTGCTGCAAAAAAACATCCCAAAATCCTGTAGGGGCGGGTTCGCCAACCATCTACAAAATCCACAAAAAATCTCAAAAACCCGCCCCATCCCCGCCATTATTTACATTGACAATTCCCTAAAAAATAAGACATCAACCTATAGATGAAATATCCAATATTAAGCGCCTACAATACTTTCAATACAGCACCGATCGCCCTTTGGTCATTTGATGCAGCAGGAAACTTGGCGAGCGATCGCCCGGATCTCCCTCCAGCACTGCTAATTGACAGCGTTTGCCGTGCTGTTGAGCGATCGCAAAACGGGCCGCAAGAAAGCCTGCTGCTGACTGGAGGTTACGTTACTTTCCCAGTCACTCCTTTGCTGGATGTCGGCACGGAAGACTTTTCTGTGTGTGCGTGGATTCGCACGGGTGATTTGGGTATTGTCAAGATTATTGATAAACGGATTCAAAATTCTGGCCCTTTACGGGGCTGGGCTTTATTTCTTTATCAGGGCCAAATTAACCTGCAAATAGCCGATGGAAAAAGTTGGGTAAACTGTGGTAGCGAATATTATTATACAAAAATTGATACTTTCCCTGTTATTAGCGACAACCAATGGCATCACGTTGGGGTTGCTGTCGATCGCGATCGATTGGATGGAGGGCGCTGGTATGTCGATGGCAAGGAAGTAGATTGGCGGTTCAACCCAACAGGGCAACAGAGTTCTCTCAGGAATAGTATGCCCTTGACTGTTGGCAGGCGATCGGACGATTTTGGTGGCATTTATCGAGGTAATATTGGGGATATGAGACTCTACAAACAGGCGCTGTCGGCGGCAGATGTGTTGTCGATTTACCGCTCGATTCAGTCTCCTATTAATAATAAATTTTTTGTTAACATTCTGAAGAGACCAGAAATACCGCGCCCGGAGCAAGATTCGTTCTCGGAAAGTGATAGTATTTCCGTGGAAAGATACTCGCAGGCGATGGAATACTATCAGGAGTCGCTCAATATTCATAGAAACAATGGCAACGGCTACGGAGAAGCGAATTCTTTGAACAATCTAGGCAATATTTACAGCGCGCTGGGGGAATACTCGCAAGCAATTGACTCTCACCAGCAAGCGCTAAATATTCAGCGAGATATCGGCGACTGCGCTGGACAAGTGGATTCTTTAAACGCTTTGGGCAATATTTACAATGCTTTGGGGGAATACTTGCAAGCAATTGAGTGCCACCAACAGTGTTTAAAGATTGAGCCGGAAATCGGCAACCTCTATGGAGAACCTAATTTCTGGCGCGATTTGGGGAGTGCATATCATTCCCTGGGCGAATACCAGCAGGCGATCGAATGCCAACTTCAGTCTTTAGATATGGCAATAAAACTCAACTCTAAGCATAGAGAATTGAACTCCTTAAACGCTTTGGGACGTACCTATGTTTCCCTGGGACAAAATCAATTGGCGATCGAATACTGTGAGAAGTCCCTGAATCTTGCACCGAAAATTGACAACCGCTTTGGGGAAGCTAATTCTTTGGTGATTCTGGGTAATGCTTACAGTAATTTGGGGCATTACTTGCGGGCGATCGCATTTTACAAACAATCCTTAGATATTCAACAGGAAATTGGCGATCGCTCTGGGGAAGCAACTTCCTGCCGAAATTTGGGCAATGCTTACCGCTGTTTGGGGCAGTACCAGCGGGCGATCGAATACAGCCGCAAGAGTTTGGAGATCGCGCGGGCGATCGGCGAAACCGCATCAGAAGGGGCAACTCTCAACAATTTAGGACTTGCTTTATTTGACTTTGGCAAGTTTGCAGAAGCTGAAACAGTCCTGGGCGATGCAATTCAAACTTGGGAATCGCTGCGGGGAAAATTGAGCGATCGCGATAACTTTAAAGTATCTATTTTTGAAACCCAAGCCGCAACTTACCGCCACTTGGAAAAAACCCTGATCGTCCAGAAAAAAACCAAACAGGCGCTGGAAATTGCGGAGCGGGGGCGGGCGCGGGCGTTTGTAGAATTACTGGGTGCTCGGTTATCTGCCAATTCAGATGCGATACCCGATATTAAGCCGCCTAACATCGATCGCATTCAAGAAATTGCCCAAGCCCAAAATGCAACTTTTGTCGAATATTCGATTTCTTTTTTAGAAGAACTCTTTATTTGGGTAATTCAGCCCACGGGTGAAATAGCCTTCCGCCAAGTTGACATCAACTACGAACATACTTCGCTCAAAGAGCTGGTTGCCGATTCTCGCGAGGCGATCGGCATCAGGAATCGCGATTTCAATCCCACTCTAAAAATGTACCCAGGTGATTTAGTCAAACTCCACGATGATGCGCCGAATTGGGAACCTTGGCAAGTAATATCTGTTGATAAAACTCACAACATTCTCTCGCTCTGCCAATCCTCTTGGCCCGCAGGGTTGACTATTAAGAGGCCTGCAATTGATGTAGCAGCAAAAGTGGAATCGAGCCTCACCAATCACCCTCGCTTGCAAAAACTCCATCAACTGCTAATCGAACCGATTGCTGACTTGTTGCCGACAGATCCAGCAGCTAAAATTATCTTTATTCCTCAAGGCGAACTGTTTTTTGTGCCGTTTCCGGCGCTGCAAGATGCTGCTGGAAAATACTTGATTGAAAAACATACTATTTTGACTGCTCCTGCAATTCAAATTCTGGAATTAACGAGTCAAAAACGACAAGAAATTTCTAATTTAGCTGGGGATATTTTAGTAGTAGGAAATCCGACAATGCCTGAAGTTGCTCTGGTACCGGGCCAACCTCCGCAGCAGTTGTCTGCTTTGCCGCATTCAGAAACCGAAGCTAACGCGATCGCCCAATTGTTCCAAACCCAAGCCTTGACGGGGAAATTCGCTACCAAATCTGCCGTGCTTCAGCGGTTGTCAGACGCCCGCATTGTCCATTTTGCCACCCACGGATTGCTCGATCGCACTCGCGGACTCGGCAGTGCGATCGCCTTTGCACCCGATCGCACCGATAGCGGTTTGCTGACGGCTGAGGAAATTTTGCACCTGCACCTCCAGGCGGATTTGGTGGTTTTGAGTGCTTGCAATACCGGCATGGGGCGGATTACCGGTGACGGGGTTATCGGCTTGTCTCGCGCTTTAATTTCGGCTGGTACATCCAGTGCGATCGTCTCTTTGTGGGCGGTGCCAGATGCTCCTACAGCCGATTTGATGGTGAAATTTTATCAAAATCTCGATCGAACGGGCAACAAAGCTCAAGCCCTGTGCAGCGCCATGCTGGAGACAATGCAGCAGCACCCAAACCCCAGAGATTGGGCAGCTTTCACCCTGATCGGCGAAGCTTCAACAGTTGACAGTTGACAGTTGACAGTTGACAGTTTGAGAGCGACCTCTACTTATAAGTCCGAGGATTGGAGTAATGAATAGTCTGATTTCAACCAATTCTTTCTGGTAATGGGGAGTTTCGGTTAAATTTTGTAAAGAATTGCCAAATCCCGCGAAAAAATTAGTTTTTTGGCTGAAATCTCCACAGAAAGGCGATCGCGCCTGGATAAGTCATGTGTCGATTTAATTTATTGACAAAAATACCTCGGCGATCGAAATCGGGGCCACCACAGGGGGATTGGTCTCAACTTAATCCTGGAACTGTTGATAAATCTTGCTTTCAGCCGAGGCCAGATCCCCCTAAATCCCCCTTAAGAAGGGGGACTTTGATCGGATTCTTGTCCCCCCCTTGTTAAGGGGGGCTAGGGGGGATCTGGCCTCAGAGAAAAACGAGATTTTTCAATGCTTCCAGGTTTAAGTTGGCACCAATGCCACAGGGGGATTGCCTACAAAAACTTTAGCCCGCCGGAGGCTGACTAAAGAATAAAGACTGTTTTTTAGACAGCTTCGCTTTCTTAACTTTGCACCATTAACAATTGAGTTAAAAATTATGAAAATCTCTACCGCTCAAAATACCAAAATTCTAGTTGTAGAAGACGACGCCCCCGTCCGCAATTTAGTCTACCGCTTTCTGAAGCAGAGATATGAAGTACAATTTGCAGTTGACGGCAAAACAGCCTTAGAAATATTTGATGAATTCAACCCAGTTCTCGTGATTTTAGATTGGAATTTGCCCGATACTACAGGCTATAAACTTTGTCAAGAAATGCAAAAGCGGACGAATGTTTTAGTCACAATTCTGAGCAGCCGCACCGCCGAAGAAGATCGAATTAAAATCCTAAAAGCAGGTGCTGACGATTTTATGTGCAAACCGTTCAGTATTGAAGAATTAGCAGTTAGAGTAGAAGTCTTGTTGCGGCGAGGGAGAAGCGTCAACCCGCGCAGCCTTGTCTGCGGTCAACTAGAAATCGATTTAATGAGTAGGGAAGTAAGATTGCAGGATAAAACTTTGACTCTAACCAAATTAGAATATGAGATTTTGTGTTTTTTGGCAACTCATTCAGATGAAGCTTGGACTCGCCAACAGCTAATCGAAAAAATTTGGGGCTGGAAATGCAATTATGGATCAGAAGAGCGAGTGGTGGACGTACATATCGGCCAAATTCGCAAGAAAATGGCTAAAGTCGATCGGGCTGTGCCAAATTTTATTCAAACAATTCGCGGATACGGTTACACATTTGCTCCGAATGCTCGCAATCACAGGATATTTTCCAATTAGGATGGAATAGGAAAAGTCTTTGCAATCAAATAATTTGGACGCTGCTCAGAGGAACATCCAAATTATTTTGGCAATTCAAGTTTAAGGTATGTAGTTGCGCTTCAGCGCTCCGATCTTATATATATTAAAAGCGCTATTATTGTGGCAATACAAGTCTATTGAATAAATAATGTCACCTTCTAAAACAAAGGTATGTAGTTGCGCTTCAGCGCTCCGATCTTATATAGA
>NZ_JAEQCB010000025.1:0-19555 GCF_020738785.1 Microcoleus sp. PH2017_05_CCC_O_A
CTGCTTGAGACTGCATGGGCGATCGACTCCTGATCAGAAGGAAGAAGGAAGAAGGAAGAGGGAAGAAGGAAGAGGGAAGAGGGAAGAGGGAAGAGGGAAGAAGGAAGAAGGAAGAAGGAAGAGGGAACAGTGCCCTTCGGCTTCGCTCTAGGTAAAAAGAGGGAAGAGGGAAGAAGGAAGAGGGCTTTTTTTATTGTCGTGAGAGAAGGAAGAAGATATACACGGCAGGCTTGAGCGCGATCGGCATTTTACTTTTAATGAGGTGGATTTACTTAATTTAAGCAATACTTGTAAATAATTGTAACAAAAGAGCAGTCCAAAGGTTAAACTTCATTACAGAGTACAGAATTAGAAATAGAGCGTGATAGTCTCTATTATTATTTCAAAAATACTGCAAACTCAAAGCAGGAGAACACTTTGAACTCTACTTTAAAACGTTACCCGGCTTGCTCCCTGCGCGAAGATGTCAGTGAGTACGTAGCACACCTACAGCTTCACATGACTTTACAAGCTCGAAATTTGCTCCCTACGATTACTACTGCTAAGGACAGCCGCGAACAACTGTTGCAGCAGACTCAGGCTCATTTTGAGAAGCGTGTTTCTCGCCAATCTCTTTAAAGAATTTTTCGGTTTCCCAATTGTTACGATCGCCCACGATCGATTTTTCCCCAAGTTTCATCATCCCAGAAACCCGGTATCTTCAAAAATATCGGGTTTCTTTTCGCGGAATAGGCAGGAGACGCGGTTTTGGGTAAGATGCGTTGAGTATGCTTTAGTTTTATGTTTATGCGAATTCCGATTATTGCATTTTTGAGTTTGGCGGCGGTGGCTGGTGGGGAATTGGCGGCGCGGGCGATCGATGCGACAGTCGTACCGAGTGAGGTGGAGGTTAGAGAAGGAAGCGGAGAAGTTGACAGGCGAGACGCCTATTCCACAAGGGCGCAGAGGGAGGAGGATGAGGTAATTGGTGATAACTTAACGTCAAACCCACCGTCTCTCTTGTTTGTAGCCGAGTTTCGATCCCCCCTAACCCCCCTTAATCAGGGGGGGACAAGAGATATTCTCAAAGTCCCCCTTAATCAGGGGGGGACAAGAGATATTCTCAAAGTCCCCCTTATTAAGGGGGATTTAGGGGGATCTAGACTCGACTACAAGCGACATTTATTATCGGTTTCAGTCTTAAGTTCTCATCAATCGGATGAGGTGAGTGCAATTGTGCGGGATTTGCCAACATCTGATGAGATTGCTGTTGCTCCTGAAGTTCGATCGCCCTCAGCCCAGGACGATCGCCATAAAGATTTTACATCTCTGTTACCAACTGCGGGGACGATCGCCACCAAAGCCGAAATCCCGGAAGCAGTCAACGGCAACGCGCAACAGCTAGGCGGTACTCTACCAATCAGTCAAGGGAGAAATGTTGAGGGCGTTTACGTTGCAGAGGTGAAAATTCGCTTTGTTAATTCCCGAGGCGAAGCTGTTGATAAAAAAGGGAATCCGATTAAGGGGAGAATTTCGGAAGATTTTATCCGAGGCGAGCTCAAACTTAAGGCGGGGGATAATTACAGCCAGCAAGTTGTACAACTCGATTTACAACAGTTGCAACAGTTGGGATTGTTTGACAAGGTGACGGTTTCTACTGAAGAAGTTGGGACGGATATTAATGTAATTTACAATGTCGAAGAGCGATCGGCTCGTTCTGTTGGGGCGAGTGTCACTTTGAGTGATGATGTTGGTGTGGCTGTTCCTCTTTCCTATGTCGATCGTACATTCGGCACAAACGGCCAGCGGTTGTCGGTGGAAATTCAGCCCAGCCTCCGAGGTGTGGAGTACGATGTGCGGTTTGTCAGCCCTTACGTTGCGGCCGATGACCGTTTGGGATACAGTGTGAGAGCTTTTGGCGATCGCAGAATCTCGGAAATTTTCAACAAGGATATTAATTTGCCCAATGGCGATCGAGTTCGAGAAATTCGGATGGGCGGAAATCTCGCTGTTACGCGGCCTTTGGGCGATTGGCGGGGAACTTTGGGACTGAATTATACCAATATCAGCACGCGCGATCGCAATTTAAATCTTGCCCGCCGGGACGTACTCGGCAATCCTCTCACATTCAGCGGTGCGGGCGTTGACGAATTGTATACTGTTTCTTTTGGCGCTACGCTCGATCGGCGAAACAATCCATTCAACCCAACCAGCGGCTCGATTCTCAGCCTCAGTACAGAACAGTCGATACCTCTCGGACGCGGCAACATTGTGAGCAACCGACTGCTAGCAAATTATATACAATATGTACCAGTAACTTTGCTGGGCATCAGCGAGTCGGAAGCTTTGCCAGAAATGTTGGCTTTTAATCTGCAAGGGGGGACGGTAATTGGAGATTTGCCACCGACGGAAGCGTTTCGCCTGGGCGGCCGCAATTCTGTGCGGGGTTACGACGGCGGGGAAATTGGCAGCGGGCGGAGTTATTTTTTGGCTTCCGGCGAGTATCGGTTTCCGGTTGGTAGGGATGTGGGTGGCGTGATATTTGTTGATTTTGCGTCGGATTTGGGAACGGGTGACAGCGTGTTGGGAAAACCGGCGGTAGTCAGGGATAAACCTGGGACTGGGGCGGGTGTTGGTTTGGGTGTTAGAGTGCGATCGTCCTTGGGATTAATTCGCTTGGATATGGGTGTCAGCGATGACGGGGAAATCAAATTTGTACTCGGTACAAAACAGCGATTTTAAATAGTTGATAGTTGTAGGGGCGGTGCCCCCGTGCCCGCCCTCTTCGTTGACAGTTGACGATAAAGGTACAAAGGTACGTTGTTGCGCTTCAGCGCTCTTTCCTGATATTTATGAAGAGCGCTGAAGCGCAACAACGTACCTAATTTGTTTTAGGCAATTGAAAATTGCTATATTTAGGCTCGTAACTGCTTAACGCTTTGGTTTCTTGATATCCATCAGTTTCGGTTTCACCGCCGGAGTGCGCGGGTAAAACTTAAACTTATTGAGCGCCGCACTTGCCGATTTGGCCACACCGCTATCTGTATCTCGCAAAGCTCTTTGCAAGAGCGGAATCACTTTTTCAGACTTAATCATTGCTAGTGCTTCCACAGCAGCTTCGCGCACTTCCGGGTTGAAATCTTGAGCTAATTTACCCAAGGTTTCTATGGCTCGCTGACCGTCGGTTCTCAAAGCATTAGCCGCACCCATTTTACCTAAAGCAGACGCTGCAAATTTGCGAGTTTCTGTGTCCTGACTTTGAACGCATCCCATCAACTGCGCCACCGATGAGTAGTTTGGTGTTTGTCTGGGAGATTCAAGCGTTTGTCTGATTTCGAGTTGTTCTAAATCAATTGATTGTGGTTCGGAAAATTCTGTGTAATTTAACTCTTGTTCAACTTCAGGTTGATTGAACTCAGGTTGATTGAACTCAGGTTGATTGAACTCACTTGATGGTTCTTCTTGCCAAACTTCTTGTTGTGGTAAATCCGATGTAAATTCTGTTGGATTTAACTGACTGAACTGTTGCTCCGGGATTTCTTGTTGTTGTACATTACTCTCGTATTGCTCTTGCAAAGACCTGATAGTAGCTTGCATCTGAGCTTCGCGAGCTTGAAACTGCTCGTGAGCGGCTTGCAACTGACTTTCGTATTGCTGTTGCAAAGCCTCCGTCGTTGATTGTATGTCAACTTCGCTGTTCCCATATTGCGAGGCAGCTTGTCTCAATTGAATTTCGTGTTGTTTTTGCAGGTTTTGAAAATGTTCATCCATCTGAGCTTGATAACTGTCATGCAATTCGTCAGAAAGTGTGAGTATATGACGTTCGTGTTCGGCTTGCAAAGATTGTATATTTTCCTGAAGCCTAGCATTGTGAGCGGCCTCTAATTCCTGGGTGAATTGTCGCATCTGCTGCTCGTGGGCGCCTGCAACTTGTTGGAGCCGATCGCGTTCTGCTAAAACTTGTTGGAGTCGATTTTCGTATTGAGTCGCAACTTGTTGAATCTGATTTTCGTATTGAGTTGTAACTTGTCTGAGTAAATTTTCGTGTTCAACAGTAGCGCTTCTAAACCGATCTTCTCCTTCTCGGTGTGGAGATTCGGTAGTTTGTTGCATTCGAGATATCTGAGCTAGTTCTATATCCTGAGCTATTCTGCGAGTTTGCAGCAAGTGTTCTTGCTTTTGCTTGTGCAACCGCTTTTCCACTAACCAGTAAGCCGCTGCTATCCCCGCCAAAAAACCTACGATCGCTCCTATGATTTCCACAACTGAGCTCCTCCGGAAAATATAGTGATGCTGGACTTTTTACAATTTAACCATACAGCCGGGAAGTCCCGCGCTCTACCTGTACAATCCGTGAGCGTCGGGATCAAAGGCGAGCGAGTTGACGATTACAGCCGAGCCGCATAACACGCAGCGTTTGAGGTTTGAGGCTGGATGAGAAAACAAGCCAACTTATTGACAACGGCAAAATCCTTGTGTTAATCTTTTACCATAAACACCGATAGCTGATAAATGCCGAAAGCTTACAAGTTCCGAATCTATCCCAGCGCCCACCAGCAACAGTATTTTGCTGGTGCTTTTGGCTGTTGTCGATGGTTTTGGAACTATAGTTTGAATAAGAGCCAAGTAACCTACAAGGAAACTGGTAAGGGATTGAGCAGATTGGCTATTCAAGGTATGCTACCAGCGCTCAAGAAGGAATACCCTTGGTTGAAAGATGGGGCATACTCACAAAGCTTGCAAGTAGTAGCACTGAATCTATCAACTGCTTACAAAAACTTCTTTGAGAAACGTGGTGGGTTTCCTAGCTTCAAATCCAAGCACAACAGGCAATCTGTCAGCTATCCCCAGAATGTGAAAATTCTGGAGAGCACTATAAAATTTCCGATTATTGGTGAAGTCAAAGCCAAGATTCATCGCCAGTATGATGGCACGATCAAAACTGTAACGGTATCCCAAAATCGAGATGGTTCGTATTTTGCATCGGTACTTGTTGATGATAAAATTGGCACTCCAGATGCTAATATCGAAGGAAAAGCAATTGGCTTAGATGTTGGGCTAACTGATTTCTTGGTCACGTCTGACGGCTCTAAGTACAAGCATCCTAGAGCAACCGCTAAACATCGTAAAAATCTGAAGCGCAAGCAACAGAAGCTAAACCGAAAAGTCAAAGGCAGTAACCGACGGAATAAAGCCCGGAAGTTAGTAGCCAAGGTGAATTCTAAAATCAAAAGAGTGCGTGAGGATTTTCTGCACAAGCTATCCCGCAAGATAGTCAACGAAAACCAAGTAATTGTAGTAGAAGATCTAAATATCAAAGGAATGGTAAGAAACCATTGCCTAGCCAAAGCTATCTATGATGCTGGCTGGGGAATGTTTGGAACAATGCTTAAGTATAAAGCCGAGGCAGAAGGCAAGGTCTATTTAGAGATTGACCGATTCTTTCCTAGCTCCAAAACTTGTAACCATTGCTTGTTCAAAGTTTCTAAAATGAATTTGAAAATACGCCAATGGAAATGTCCTAAGTGTGATTCTGTGAATGATAGAGATATCAACGCAGCGCTAAACATTAGAGACGAAGGCTTGCGGTTTTTGGCGTTGGGAATCAGCGCTACTGCCAGTGGACGCAATGTAAGTCAACCCGGAAGAATCTCGGTTCTTTCGGATGCTGTTGCGGTGGAAGCTGGAAGCCCACTCTCTACCGCAAGGTGAGAGTTGGGTAATTCACCCATATAGCCTCTTGTAACCGCCCAAGAGCAGCAGCCAGACTGTCACTCCCAGCCAGTGAATCACCACCGCAGGCCAGATGGAACCGATGAGCAGGTATGCGATGGAGCACGCTACTCCCAAAACAGCGGCGAGTAGCAAAAACACGGGATTCTTGACATACCTCCTCGTCCTGAAGGAGCGAGGATTCCTTGACGCTTCACAGCAATGTGCTACCGAAGTAGTCTTACCCTCGCTCTGCGTCCGTTTAGAGTCTCCCAATGCCCTGTGGCGACTATGTTTCATTGTACTCAAGCCTAAAGCTTATTGTCTTCAGGGATGTAGTTAAACATTGCCCCTCGGAACTGTCTAGGTACGCTCTCATCGTAGCTATTTCAACGTGTCTTGAGCCTGTAGACTTCTCTATTTTAGCACAAAGCCGTCCTAAAAGGACGGGGTTTTAAACCCATTTTTCTGATAAAGGTCGATCGACCGATCGGATAAAAAGTCAGCGCGTTGAGCGGGTGGTAAGCTACAAACAGCACCAAACTGGAGCATCCCCAAAACCACAGCATTAGCCCAGAAGCATTCTCAAAAGCGTGCGGGAGCATTAACACGCGGAAAAAAACTTCCTCAGTCAGCCCCGGAGTTAACAAACAGCCCGCGAGCACTCCCGCAATTATCGGCCCGGAGGTTTGCACGTCTACTTTCAGAAATCCCGACCAAAAACCGATGGGAAGTGCGATCGCGCTATAAACTAGCACCAGCAGAGCTACAACCAGCCAATCGGTGAAATCGGGAATAGTTGAAAAAGCGTGGGTGAGGCGGCGTGCTAGCAAGTCGAAGGGAAGAAGCGAGAATAAAGAGAGAAAAGGAAGCATCTCAGTTTTTGCTTTTATAGTGCGAGCGTCCCCGCTCGCTTGGTTCTATCAACAAGCGAGCGGGGACAGCACTCAAACACAAAAAATGCTTTTTACAACAATGAGATACTACCGTTTATTTTAAAGCTTTTAATCGATCGAATAACTGAGCAACTTTGGTCAAATCTTTATCTCCCGGCGCTATTTCTACGCCGCTCGAAAGGTCAACACCGCTGAAGTTATTGCCGATCGCGCGATCGATCGCATTTAAAATATTATCCGGTGTTAAGCCGCCCGCCAGCAGCCAAGGACAAGCTGGTTTAAACTCTGCTAACATCATCCAATCTATAGTTTTGCCAGTACCGCCAAGTTGAGCCGGATGGTAAGCATCCAACAGTAAAGTATCGACACGCAGGGCGTAAATTGCAGCGGTGGCTAACGTTTCATGACTCTTAACTCTCAAAGCTTTGATAATTTCAATTCCCGGCAAAAACTCGCGCAGCCGATCGCAATATTCCGCTGTTTCATCTCCGTGCAGTTGCACCCCACTTAAATTTGACTCTGCCGTTACTTGACAGATATTTTCTATTGTGGTATTTGCAAACACGCCAATGCGATCGACATTTTTCGGCAACTGTTCGACAATCAGGCGAATGGTTTCGGGGCTGACATAGCGCGGGGAAGCGGGTACGCAGATAAACCCCAAAGCTTGGGCTCCCAAACGGGCGATCGCCATTCCCTGGTCTAATTTAGTGATTCCGCAAATTTTTACCCGCACTCTTTTTCCTCTGTGCTGAATTTGTATCAAAATATAAACGAATTGTTAACTATTAAAACAAATCTTAGTTTAATGCAAAATACTTTTTATAATTTTCTAAATCAATTAATCTGTGAAATCCGGAGCATATAAACATGATTAACTCATCTTTGCTGTTAGCCGTACCATCTGCCACTGCCTTAACGGTGGAGTGGACACCAATGGTAGGACTGACAATGATTATATGCAACTTGCTGGCGATCGCGATCGGCTACTACGGCATCAACAAACAAAACCGAGGCAAGGGCCCAGCTTTACCCGTTGCAGTCCCTGGAATGTTCAAAGGCTTCGGCATCCCAGAATTGCTGGCCACAACCAGCTTGGGCCACTTGCTCGGGGCAGGAGTAATCTTGGGCTTGGGTAACGCCGGAGTGCTTTAAAAATCACGGTTTGGGAAAGGCAAGGGTTTGAAAAGATATAATAGAAATTCATTCTTCCTCTCCTTTCCCAGGAAACTTTCATGCAGACAGGTTGGCGAATCGGCTCTTTATTTGGCATCCCGCTACTAATAGATTATTCGTGGTTTATAATTTTAGCCCTAGCAACCCGCGAATATGCCAGCAGTTACCGATTGTGGGGATCTGCGCTCTCCTGGAGTGCCGGGTTCGCAATAGCTTTGCTACTATTTGCTTCCGTACTGTTGCACGAATTAGGGCACAGCTTGGCGGCGATGTCGCAAGGCATTAAAGTTAATTCTATTACTCTATTCTTATTTGGCGGAGTAGCTTCGATCGACTCTGAATCAAAAACTCCGGGTCAAGCTTTTCAAGTAGCTATTGCTGGCCCTCTCGTCAGCTTTGCGCTGTTTTTAATCCTCGGTTTGGGTTCTCAAGTTTTCCCCCAGACAAGTTTGCTATCAATTATTACAGAAAAAGTAGCAGTAATCAATCTAGTTTTGGGATTATTTAACTTGATTCCCGGGCTGCCTTTGGACGGAGGACAAGTTTTAAAAGCAGCAATTTGGAAAATCACTGGTTCTCGATTTGCCGGCGTGCGTTGGGCTGCAAAAACAGGACAAATTTTGGGTTGGTTGGCTGTTGCTTTCGGTGTCAGTTTATGTTTGTTAGCGCGCCAGTACGGCGGTTTGTGGATGGCGCTGATCGGCTGGTTTGCGATTCGGAATGCTAGTAGCTACAGTCGCTTTACTTCGTTGCAAGAAGCGCTGCTCAAAACTAAGGCCGCCGATGCAATGAGCCGCGAGTTTCGAGTTGTCGATGCAAATTTGAGTTTGCGAGAATTTGCCGATCGCTATTTGCTAGAAGTCAATCCCTTTCCATTTTACATCGCTGCGACCAACGGGCGGGATTTGGGCTTAGTGTCGATCGACGATATCCGCTGCACAGAGCGCAGTCAGTGGCAAATTCAGACTTTGCACAACATTTTGCAACCCCTGGAAAAAACCCCCACAGTCTCCGAAAAAGCATCCATTGCAGAAGTAATTAACAGCATGGAAGCCCGCCAACTCCCGCGAATCCTCGTCCTTTCGTCCATTGGTGCAGTCGTAGGGACGATCGATCGGGGCGACGTGATGAAAGTTATGGCAAAATACCTCAAACCCAAGATTTCCGAAGCTGATATCAAGCACAGCAAAGAAGAAAACAGTTATCCCCTGGGATTGCAGTTAAGTGCGATCGCTAAAACCGTACAAGAAAATTAATTTAAAATGGGGCATCAATAATCCAGATTAGTCACAATTTCAGGTTTCATTCAGTTGACAGTTGACAGTTGACAGTTGACAGCTTGATAGCTTGATAGCTTGATAGCTTGATAGCGACATCTACCTAGAAGGAAGAGAATTGGAATAATGAATAGTCTTCTTTTTTTAAAGTTATCCCGATGGGGGGAGAGGCTTTAAACCAATTATTTCTGCTAAATAGGCGTGCATAAATAAACTCAACCTAAAAAGCTAATTTCCTTGCTGTCAGGAACTTATGACCCACGGTATTGTTCTGTTAATTATGACCGCCTACATAGCACATTTTTTTGTCCAAGATGGTTAAAACAAAAATTCTTATGCCCAATCTTTTTAAGATATTTCATCAATTGGGAGAGAAACGTTGTAGTTGGAAAAAGTTAAGTTTTTCCTTACCCTTCGCTGATTTACAACCTCTTGCCGTCACCTGCATTGTCGTGACAGGAACTCTCTTAGGAGTGCGACATTTAGGTTGGTTGCAGCCCTTGGAATTGAAGGCTTTTGACTTGATGGTACAGTTGCGCCCCGATGCAGGCCCTGACCCGAGGTTGCTAGTAGTGACAGTCACAGAACTGGACATTCATACTTTTAAGAAATGGCCAATCTCTGATGGAGTTTTAGCGAAGGCGATCGCCTCCATAGCGCGTCTCGAACCCGTCGCTATTGGTCTGGATATAATCCGCGATATCCCCTACGAACCAGGAAACGCAGAATTGGCAGCTCAATTCACAAACCCCAAACTCATCCCGATTACTTTCATCGGCAAGTCAGAGTACGATCGCGCTCTACCACCTCCCAACATACCCAAAGCACGGATAGGATTTAACGATTTAGTAATCGATCCAGACGGCATAATTCGCCGGAGCTTGATCTTTCGTTCCAACGGACAATCCACTCTCAGCTCATTTGCGCTCCGGCTGGCTTTCAAATATATTGACAGTAAAAAAATTCCTTCAACACTCACAAAAGATCAAGAAATAAAAGCAGGAAACACAGTCTTTTCGCGACTGCGATCGGACTCAGGAGGTTATCAGACAATTGACACTGGAGGCTATCAAATCTTGCTCAATTATCGCTCTCCTGAAAATACGGCAAAAACCGTGACACTCACTCAAGTTTTGGAGGGAAAACTAGACCCCGAATTGGTGAAGGGTAAAATAGTGATAATCGGGGTTACAGCCCCAACTACAAAAGATGTCTTTTCTACCCCTTACAGCGCCACTGCCAGCGACAACCGCATGATGCCTGGAGTCTTTATTCATGCAGCGGCAACTAGCCAAATTATTAACGCAGCTTTAGATGGCAAAAATCTATTTTGGTTTTGGGATGAATGGCAAGAAATGCTCTGGATAGCTGTTTGGGGAGCAGTTGGCGGCTGTTTAGCTTGGCGGCTAGAAAATACGATCAATTTCATAGTCAGCGCGATCGCACTTAGCGGCATATTATGGGGATTCACATTTTTTCTATTCACTCAACAGGGGTGGATATCACTGGCCTCACCGACACTAGCATTTTTGATCGCCCCAGCAGTTGTAATCACATACAAGTACCAGCAGTCAAAGCAGCAGCAAGAAATTGTGATGAAATTATTAGGACAGCAAACCTCACCGGCGATCGCCAATGCCCTGTGGAAAGAGCGCGTCCATCTCCTCCAGTCGGGCCTATTGCCGGGGCAAAGACTAACTGCTACAATGATCCTGACAGACTTGCAGGGTTTTAGCACTATTTCCGAAAAATTATCCCCAGAAGTAGTAATGCCTTGGTTAAATGAATATTTATCAGCAATGGCCGAGGAAGTGCAAAAACATCAAGGGGTGATTAATAAATTTACCGGAGATGGAATGCTGGCTGTATTTGGTGTTCCTATCCCCCGCACAACTCCCGAAGAAATTGCCGAAGATGCTCGCCTTGCGGTATCTTGCGCCCTAGCTATAAGTGCGTGCTTACCAGCCCTGAATCAAAGTTGGATCGATCGCGGTTTGCCGTCGGCAAAAATGCGAGTCGGAATTTTTACAGGGCCGATAATGGTGGGCAGTTTGGGAGGCAAAACCCGTTTAGAATATGGAGTAATCGGTGATAGTGTCAATATCGCTTCTCGCCTGGAAAGCTGTGAAAAAGATCGGCAAGAGGACACCTGCCGCATTTTAATTGCCGAAGAAACCTTAGTGCATATTCAAGGAAAATTTGAGGTAGAATCTTGGGGAGCTTTACCTTTAAAAGGCAGGGAGCAAAAAGTTAATGTCTATCGCGTCTTGGGAGGAGAAAGATCGTCCAAGTAAAAATAGACAACATATCTTACAAACATCATGCAAATCCTAGAAAAAAAATGACTAAATTTACACTAAAATCCCTCGTCTTTAGTTCCATATTGTTGATAGGAGCATTTAATGCTTGCCAATTTGCAAGTGTGGGACAGCCAACGCCAGATAATGTGGGCCAGCCGCGCAATACTGTACCGGGAGGGCCGCGCTTCGCTCAGCCCCGTGAAGATATGGAGCAATCGCCCCCTCGATCGCCCAGATCGACGACGCGCGGTAACTGTCGCAACAGCGAGCTAAATGCAATAAATCTCACAGGCTTAGTCCCTCAAAATAAAATCTCACGAACTGTTTCCGAATATCCAACATTCTTTTTCTACTTGCCTCCAACAAGGGCGGAATCAGCCGAATTTATCCTACTAGATCCAAGCGGCAAGCAGATTTATAAACAGACTCTCAAAGTTGCCAATTTATCAGGAGTAATCGGCGTTAGTATCCCCGCTAACAAGAATGTGCCTCCCTTGGAAGTAGGCAAAAAATACACTTGGAATTTTACAGTGATTTGCGAGGCTGAAGAGAGATCTGCCGATCTGCTCGAAATTGGTACTATACGGCGAGTTGATCTCAGTGCAGATATCCGCAGTGAATTAGAAAAGGCAGATCCGCGGCGGAAAACAGCTATTTATGCTGAAAATGGGATTTGGCAAGATGCTCTCAGCAATTTAGCTGCTGCTCGTCGCGATCGCCCTTCGGATACAATGCTGGATGCTGATTGGGAAAGCTTGCTAGATGCAGTGAAATTGACCAAAATTGCCAAACAGCCGATCGTCCAAGTGCAAACTGAGCCAAAACCATAAGCTCTACAGCATTTAAATTTAACTTTTTGGGTGTTGCCAAGAGCGCCCACCCCACAAGCATGATACCAAAAATCTTTTGTGGAACGGCCATCTTGGCTGTTCCCAAAAGATGAGGTACGTTGTTGGGCTTCAGCCCTCTTAGTAACAGTATTCGTAGGGTGCGTCGCCACCAACAATCCCTCAAAAAAATCGACAATTTCACGGCATCGACCTGTAGGAGATTACAGATTAAATTCTATAGAATTCTTTCAGCTATCAACAAATAGATTTTTTTTGAGTCAATTCCCAAATATCCTCCCATTCCTCCTCCGAAAGTGGCCGCACCTCCAAATCAATATCAAAACAGCGACAAGCCGCCGCACTCAAAGCATCAATTACAGTTGCAATCAAATCATCTCTCCCTTCAGATAGAGGTAATTTCACAGGAATTAATTCCTCCCCAAAAACCTGAGAAAACAAACCAATATCCGGCTGCAAACGCATCGAACCATGCTGCAAAATAGCATCACCACGGCGCAATTGCGCGCTACCAATTAACTTGCAGCCATCAACCGTCACCAAATCCGCACCCGTCGCCGTACCAAAACAATTGGGATTGTGAATGTAACCGCGCCCAGCTTCCCCGTAGTGCAAATCCACACCGATCGCCCGCCAACCTTCAATCAAAAACTCGCATATAGTGTGATAAGCTTTCAAGCGGCTGCTCTCAAATCCCGACGCCACAACTGCATAAGTCAAATCCCCTTGGTGGAGCACAGCGCGCCCACCGCTAGGGCGTCTCACCAACTCCAGAGGCTGTCCCTCCCAAGATAGCTGCTGCCAAAATTCCGGCCAGCGCTGCTGGTGGTAGCCCAAGGAAATCGCCGTCGGTGCCCAGGTGTAAAATCGCAGAGTTGGCGGATTTTTCCCCGCTAGATGCTTTTCTAGCAGCCATTTGTCGATCGCCATCTGCACCCTACCAGACGCGGACAGCAGCGGAATTAAACGCCATACAGAATTAGCCATCAGTCCCCATTCCTGAGTTTATACTCAATAAGTTCGCAGGATGTTTTAAAATTAGAAACAGTTTTTTGTGCCTGTCTTTTAATTTGGTGCAAGTTTAACGCCCGCCCGTGCTTTAAAAATAATCAGGAAAAATCATCGTACAACCATGAGCAACAGTGTAATTGTCATTAACGACGAAAAATTTGAAACAGAAGTCCTGAAAGCAGAGCAACCAGTGCTTGCCTATTTTTGGGCATCTTGGTGCGGGCCTTGCAAACTCATCGCGCCCTCGATCGACTGGATGGCTGCCAACTACAGCGACCTAAAAGTGGTTAAAATGGAAATTGACCCCAATCCTGTTACTGTCAAACAGTATAAAGTAGAAGGAGTTCCAGCACTCAGACTGTTTAAAAATGGCGAAGTAGTCCTTTCCCACGAAGGAGCTATTACCAAACAAACATTGCTCGGTTTGCTAGAAGGTCACTTATAAAATTTTGAAATGATTCGGGAGTTTCCAACTCCCCACCCACAACTAGATCCATCCCCAATAAATTTTCAACATCTCTCCTTTCTCTTCAATCTCTCTCTTCCTCTGCGCCCTCTGCGCTCTCTGCGGTTAAAAAAAAATGTCTGAAAAACATCAAAAATAATCAGTTTTCAGCAATTTTAAATGATTGATTAATATCAAGAAAAATACAAAAAATATGCAATTTGCCAAACGTTTACAACCCCTAAAATTTAATGTATTTGCCGATATGGATCGGGCAAAAGCTCTAGCAAGAGCCGCCGGACAAAATGCGATCGACTTGTCTCTGGGTTCTTCCGATTTGCCTGCGGCTGCTCACATTACAGATGCGATCGCCAATTCCCTATCAGATCCTAGCACCCACGGCTATTTACTGTTTAACGGAACCCGCTCTTTCCGGGAAGCAGCAGCTTCCTGGTACGAACAAAAATTTGGGATTTGGGTCAATCCCGAAACAGAAGTGCTGCCGCTAATTGGTTCCCAAGAAGGCACCGCGCATATGCCTTTAGCTGTGCTCAACCCCGGAGATTTTGCTTTGCTGCTAGATCCGGGCTATCCTTCCCACGCGGGAGGTGTGTATTTGGCGGGCGGTCAAATTTACCCGATGCCAATATTAGCAGAAAATCAGTTTTTGCCTGTTTTTGAAGATATTCCGATGCCTGTTTTGGCTCAGTCGAAGATGATGGTTTTGAGCTATCCTCACAATCCTACAACTGCGATCGCCCCGCTGGCATTTTTTGAGAAAGCAGTGAATTTTTGTCGCCAACACGAGCTCGTTTTAGTTCACGATTTCCCCTATGTCGATTTGGTGTTTGACGATTCCGTAGGGGCGGTGGATGGTGCGTGCCCGCCCTCCGATATCCAGGAATTTCGTAAATTGATGGCGCCGTCGATTTTTCAAGCCGATCGAGATAAGAGTGTGGCGATCGAGTTTTTCACGCTATCAAAATCCTACAATATGGGAGGCTTTCGAGTTGGATATGCGATCGGCAATCCCGAACTAATTACAGCCCTGCGACAAGTAAAAGCCGCAGTAGACTTCAACCAATATCGAGGGATTTTGAACGGAGCCAGCGCGGCATTAACGGGCCCCCAAGATAGCGTCACCACCAGCGTCGAAACCTTCAGAAAACGCCGGGATACCTTTGTAAATGCGCTAAGGGCGATCGGCTGGGAAGTGCCCGTACCCCCCGCCACCATGTACGTTTGGGCGAAACTACCAGCACCTTGGGCGTCGGATTCGGTGAAATTTTGCACTCAGCTAGTACAGAGTACAGGAGTCGCAGCATCCCCCGGCGCCGGTTTCGGGAAATCAGGAGAAGGCTACGTGCGATTTGCCTTAGTTGAGTCACCTGAAATTTTGGAAGCAGCGGTTAGAAAAATTGCGGAATTTCTCAATTAATTGCTCAGTTAAAAAGATTGTATTCATGCACTCTCCTCTCTTGAAATTATCTGCGTTTATCTGCGTTTATCTACCTATATCTGCGGTTAATTTATCAATCCAAGATTTATTAAATCATCTCGTGCCGGCTCAATTAACCGCAGTAAGATTCGTTCGTAGTGCGGACTTCAGTCCGCAGCCTGAGTATAAGTAGATGAAACTAACGAAAAATTACCAGAAAGAATTGGTTGAAAGCAAGAAAGCGAGTGAGGAAGAAATTAAAATCAGACTATTCATTACTCCAATCCTCTTCCTTCTAGGTAGAGGTCGCTCTCAAACTGTCAACTGTCAACTGTCAACTGTCAACTGTTGAACAATTCTTAAAAGTAGCCCTACTCCTGGGAATTGGTATAAGTTGAAAATGCTAGAACTGAGGCACACCTAATCAGAAACCGGGTTTTTCACAAAAAAACTTCGTTACAGCCAATCAAAACCCTAAAAACCCCGGTTTCCAGCAGTCGGAATGCGTAAGTATTCTCTCGTTATCTCTACCTAACGGAATAGATATTTACCAGTAATATCTGTCACAATTTATGTTGAAATATTAACGCGAGACATCTTGGGAATTGCCAGTTCCGCTCACCCACTCTAAAAATCCTTGAAATGAACTCTGTCGGGGTAGCGATTGTTCTGTAGCTGCGATCGCACATCCCAAAAATACCACGCTTCCCAAAATTGCCAGTAACGGAAAATGCTTGCCCAGCCCAAAGTCCCGCTGAAGGCGAGCTAACGGCCTGCTCTCGCGCCTGAGCATCTTTCCCACCGTCAGTTGTTTGAGACTAAAAGGATCGCGGACAAAATGGCCGCTCCAGCTAATTACCATATGAGAATGGCAGTGGGGACAGGTGAATAGTCCGCTGACCATTCCGACTGGGCCCACGACGCTGGAACGGTTGCAAATCGGGCAAGTGACAGAATGAGTGTTATAGGTGGGAGCGTTCATAACTGCTTTTCTTGAGTAAAAAACCAACAACCAATTGAGAGCCTGCGTTAACGCCTAGGGCATATACCTTCATAGGCACTTTATCCTTAATTCCTAGTTTACAGCGGCGATCGGGTCGATCGGAGCTCACTGCTTGGGAAAACTTTCAAATTGCCAATCTCGTAACGAGTGCAAATCGGGAACACAGGTGAGATTGTATTGCAGCGGAGTAACGGTAATTTTATTGTCGCGAATAGCTTGTACGTCTGTAGGAATATCATGCCAAACTGCCGATTCGGAGGTTTCTTCCACATCTTCTAACAATTCCCCAGCCAGCCAATAATAAGTTTTGCCGCGCGGATCGGTGCGCTTTTGAAATATGTCGAAATAGCGGCGAATGCCTTGACGGGCGATCGCAACTCCGGTAATTTCTGCTTGTGAGACTGCTGGTATGTTGACATTCAACAGTGTCGGTTTTGGCATTGGCTGTTTTTCCAACTGTCGTAGCAAGGTGACAGCGAAATCCACCGCCGGCCCAAATTCCTGCGAAGTATAGCTGGCGAGGCTGAAAGCAATGCTGGGAATGCCTTCCATAATTCCTTCCATCGCAGCCGAAACCGTCCCCGAACAGATGATGTCCGTGCCTAAATTCGGCCCGTGGTTGACGCCAGCAAGGACAAAATCGGGCGGTTTGTCAAGTAAAGCCCACAAAGCTAGTTTAACGCAGTCGGCGGGAGTACCCGAACAAGCCCAAGCTTTGACGGCGGGGTCAAAAACAGATTCGACAATTTCGGCGCGGATGGGTTGGTGCAGTGTAAGGCCGTGTCCGGTAGCGGAGCGCTCTCTGTCGGGACAAACTACGCTCACAGAGTGGCCTGCGGTGGCGAGAGCGTTGGCGAGGCTGCGGATGCCTTGTGCAAAGATGCCGTCGTCGTTGCTAATTAAAAGTTTCATTGAAATTTTTAGAGGCCTGAGAATAATCTTAAACTAGATTCAAGTAGGGCGATCGGTTTTACTTGCAATTATCTATTACCTATTACGCATTAAGCAGCCACCGGGTGCATCTCAGTTTTGCTTTTAACAGTGCTGTCCCCGCTCGCTTGCTTATAGAACCAAGCGAGCGGGGACAGCACTGTTGTAAAAAGAAATGTTTTTTGCAAACAAAAATGAGATGCTCCCCAGCGATCAATCTAAAATCTACAAGTCAGCCACACCAAAATTGCGCTAAACTCAGCTTGGCCCAAAATCGCCATCAATCTAAAATCTAAAACCTAAAATCTAAAATCAAAATGACTGTCCAGCTCAGCGACATTGAAACTCAACTAGAAACCCTGGGCCAAGAGTCCAAAAGTGCGATCGCAAGTGCGAATACCCTCGAACAACTCGAACAGTTACGCCTTGGCTACCTAGGCAAAAAAGGCCAACTCTCTCAAATTTTAGGCATGATGGGCAAACTGTCGGCAGATCAGCGGCCCAAAGTAGGCGCGATCGCCAATACTGTAAAAGAAGCCCTACAAGCCGACTTAGAAGACAAGCGCGCCACTCTCCAAACCGCCCAAATTCAAGCCAAATTAGCCTCAGAAACCCTCGATGTTACCATGCCGGGGATTTTTCGCCCTCAAGGTCGAATTCACCCCTTAAACGCCGTCATAGACCGCGCTCTCGATATTTTTGTCGGCCTCGGCTACACCGTCGCCAACGGCCCGGAAATGGAAACAGATTATTACAACTTCGAGGCGCTCAACACTCCGCCCGACCACCCGGCGCGGGATATGCAAGATACATTTTACCTGCCAGGTGGCGACTTGCTGCGGACTCAGACATCATCCGTGCAAATTCGCTACATGGAACAGCACAAACCGCCGATTCGGATTGTCTCTCCCGGCCGCGTTTATCGCCGCGATACTGTTGATGCTACTCACGCGGCAGTTTTCCACCAAATTGAACTTTTAGCTATTGGTGAAAATCTGACATTTACTGACTTGAAAGGCACAATTAAAGAGTTTTTGCGACAAATGTTCGGGCAAGATTTGCCGATTCGTTTCCGCACGAGTTACTTTCCGTTTACAGAACCTTCTGCTGAAGTTGATTTGCAGTGGAACGGCAAATGGCTGGAAGTTTTGGGCTGCGGTGTAGTAGATCCTAATGTTCTTAAAGGAGTCGGTTTAGATCCAGAAAAGTATACTGGATTTGCAGCCGGTTTTGGGGTGGAGCGGTTCGCTATGGTACTTTATGAAATTGATGACATTCGCCGGGTTTATGCTAGCGATTTACGATTTTTGCGGCAGTTTTAAGTAGTGGCTTGAGGTAGGTTTTACTCTGAAGGTACGTTGTTGCGCTTCAGCGCTCTTTAGCTAATATTAGAAAGAGCGCTGAAGCGCAAGAACGTACCTAATTTGTCTGACGACAATAAAACCGCCCTGGGTTTTACTCTGACTGTAGGGGTTTTGGTTAATGTAGATCGATGTTTTGAGTTTCGATCGACCTGACAAGGCGAAAAAACCTAATATCCTGTCCGAAGAGAGCGAGCGCCGTAAGCTTGGTTTGTAGTGAGGACTAAAGTCCTCGGGAAAAGAAGGACTAAAGTCCTCACTACAAACCTACTGAGTATGATTTATTTTCTACTTGCTAAAAGCACCTTTGATACTGTCAACAGCGCGCTCCACAGCATTCTTTGTGTTATCTACTGCTTTCTGTGTGCGAGCTGAATCTTCTTCTGCTCTTTTCTCAATTGTAGCTGCATCTTTCTTGGCTTTGCGCTCGACTACACTACCATCTTCTGATGCTCGATCGACTTTAGCAGCATTTGTCTTGGCTGTTTCCTTCACCTTCTCTTCTGTATCTCGGATGAAGTTCTTGGCTCTTCCGGCATCTGTGCTGGCTTTGTCTTGAACTTTATCGCCTATATCTGCTGCTGCGATCGAGCTTACAGCAAGAGAGGCCATTGCTGCGGTGTTCGAGAAAAATGCACCCTGCCAAGCAAATGCCATCGCTGACACGCAAAGCACAGTTGCAGCCAGATAGCGCCCGAGAGTCGAAAGCCGTTTGGTAAAATAATTCAGTTTCATAGAGTACAAAATGAGATATAACATCCTATTTGTACTCGATTGGCGCGATCGGCTAAACCATTCTCCAGATAGAGGTTATCCAGCGACGAGCGGTTAAAAAAAATCCGTCTTTTGATAGATTGAAACCAAAAAATCTCGGTCGATTGGATATTTTAGATGTGAGATTAAATAATGGAAGAATTCACTGCAAAGCCGCGGTTTGGGAGGTTTAACTAAGGTCTGTTGATTTTTATATTGAAGAGTGGAAGAATTGACTTGCAGCGCAGTGAATCTGGGGGACTCTCCCACTGTCAGTTGTTCGCGGTAATTTTAAGTTATGTCGATCGACTCTCACGCATTTCAACCGTTGACTGTTGAGTATTGACTTGAGTATTGACTCTCCCACCCTCCCCTACTCTCCCACTTTCTCCCTGCCCCGCTCTACCATAACGAGCAATTTACAGG
>NZ_JAEQCB010000025.1:19568-71252 GCF_020738785.1 Microcoleus sp. PH2017_05_CCC_O_A
AGACAGCATTTTTCTGGAAGACAAATCGCTTTTTTTGCTATATTGACCAGCAATAAAGATAATGGTTTTGATTAGATTGAGGAGTTGAACGGATGAAAAACTTGAATTGTTGGAACAAACCCGCTGCATTGCTGGGCGCGATCGCCATTGTAGCCGGAAGTGTGCAGGCGACTGCGATCGGTGTTGCCACCTCACCAGCATCCACTACCAGTCAGGATGCTGAAAAAATTTCCTTTGAAGATAGCGCCACCTTTCAAATCGCCCAAGCTGACACGCTTTGCCGCAAAGTAACTCCCAAAGAAGGTTTGACAGTTCGCCAGAGCCCAGACCCCAAATCCGTGAGAGTTGGCGGTGTAGCCATGAATACTCAGGTAACGCTGTTCCAAGGCGCTACTTCTGTTAAAGCCTCCGACGGCCGCCTCTGGATTCAAATTACCGCTCCCGTAAAAGGGTATATAGCTACCGGATACCCGAACAACGAGGCTAATTTAGCTTCGTGCACAATTAGTCAAGCTCCTTCCCCAAGTCCAGCACCAGCACCAGCACCAGCACCTGCGCCTGCACCTGCACCTGCACCTGCGCCAGCGCCAGCACCAGCGCCAGCGCCAGCGCCAGCACCTGCACCAGCACCTGCACCAGCACCTTCCCCAAGTCCAGCACCAGCACCAGCACCTGCACCAGCACCAGCACCTGCACCTGCGCCAACACCAGCACCAGCACCTGCGCCAGCACCTGCGCCAACACCAGCACCAACACCAGCACCAACAACGGGCCCCGTCAGCCTGTGCCGCCAAGTAGAACCTCGCGTAGCACCGAAAGGTTTAGCTATTCGTGCGGAGCCTTCAAAGACTGCGACAGTTAAAGGCGGCGTACCCGCTAACGGTCAAGTAACGCTTGTGCCGAATTTCCAGTTAGTCAAAGATAAGAATGGAGAAGACCGCAATTGGGTTGAGATTTCAGCCCCTGTTCCGGGATTCATCTCGGCTGGAAACTTGATCATGTGCAAGTAAACTTCTGAGTTCTATCAGATCGAATTTGGTTTGTAGTGAGGACTTTAGCCCACATTCAAGAAGGACTAAAGTCCTTACTACAAACCTTGCTACAGTCGAGTTTTAGATTATTGAAAATTATCGAAACGCCACAGAAATTGTAAGTTGCTGTGGCGTTTTCTTATGAGAAGAGGGTAATTTCGCGACCAATTATAACCCAATACGGTTTACTTAACGCTTTTGATGAATTTTATCTGACGATTTTTGGATTATAAAGAGGTGAAGTAGATATTAAGAAGATTTTACCGCAGAGAACACAGAGAACACAGAGAGGGGAGGGATAAAAGGTTTTTTTCCAAAACTTTCGCAATACTCTTGCCTCTGCGCCAAAAGCGCCCCAATACGGTTCAAAACTCTTCTCTTGATGGAGTGGATTGTATTTCAATACGGTTTACTTAATGCTTTTGATGAATTTTATCTGACGATTTTCTGGCAATATAGCCATTTTGGGCAAGTCAGATTTTTCTTAAGTAAACCGTATTGAATTATAACCCTAAGAAGGCAAGATAATTGATGACAGGAAATCCGAGGATCCGATCGCCCCATTAATCCCCACCAGATTCGCTAAAACCCGATCGGTTCCTGCGACTCGCAGCAACGTACCGTCAGGAGTGGTGCTCAATTGCAACTCCTGAAAACTCAGGCCAATCAAAATAAACTTATCGACACCGGCCTCAAAACCGATCGCAGTATCAGTGCCACCGTCAGCACCCAAGACAAATCGATCGCTCCCAATACCTCCGATTAAAGTATCGTCGCCCAAGCCACCAAACAGCCAGTCATCACCATCACCCCCATTGAGCAAGTCGTTATCCTTACCGCCAATTAGGGTATCGGTGCCAGCATCTCCATTCAGGGTATCTTCCCCTTCATTGCCGTAGAGCAAATCATCGCCAGCATCGCCATTGATGCAGTCTTGCTGGTCGTTTGCGCCCACCGAGACAGCCCGGTTATCGGAGCGATCGCCATAAATGGTATCGTTGCCCTCGCCACCGCAGAGCTCATCGCTGCCGTCACCGCCGTAAATCTTGTCGTTGCCAAGATCTCCGTGAATGAGGTCGTTATTTTTACCGCCGTAAATGCTGTCATCGCCTTCACCGCCACTGATGGTATCGTCAGCTTCGTCGCCGAAGAGTACGTCAGCACCAATGTTGCCAAAGATCAAGTCCTGGCCGTTGATATCTTGAGCTCGACTGCGAGCGCCACCGTATATCGTGTCATCGCCACTGTCGCCGACAAGGGTATCGGAGCCTAATTCGCCCCAAATCAAGTCATTCTCTTTGCCGCCCCAAACGCAATCATTGCCTTTGCCTGCTTGCACGGTGTCATTGCCGTTGCCACCGGCGATGATGTCGTTGCCGGTGTCGCCAAAGATTAAATCTCCTTCGCTAGCACCGTTAACTGAGTTGGAACCGCCTTTGTCGCCTAGCAGAGTATCGTTGCCTGCGCCGCCGTAGAGGGTATCAGAGCCTAATTGACCGTAGATCAGGTCATTGCCTTTACCTCCGTAAGCGCGATCGTTACCTTTGCCTGCAACCAGGGTATCGTTGGCTTCTTGGCCGCTGAGGAAGTCGTTGCCGTCGCCTCCATAGAGCAAGTCGCGTCCCTGGGAATCGAAGTCTGTGTTGCCGTTGAAACCGCCAAACAAGGTGTCATTGCCGGTGCCCCCAATCAACGTATCGGAGCCGATTTGGCCCGAAATGATGTCATTTTCTTTGCCTCCAAGGGCAAGATCGTTACCTTTGCCGGCATGGATGGTATCGTCGCCTTCGTTGCCGTTAATGATGTCTGCGCCGTTACCTCCGAAGATCAAATCGCGATCGTCCGCAGCGCTGCTAGAGTTATCGCGGCCATTATCTCCCAAAATCGTATCGGCACCTTCGTCTCCAAACAGGGTGTCAGAGCCTAAGTCGCCTGCAATCCAGTCGTTCTGCTTGCCCGCACGGATGATATCGTTGCCCTCGCCACCGTAAGCAATATCAGTGTCAGTGTCCGCAAAAATCCTGTCATTGCCTTCATTGCCGTAAATTTCGTCGGCGCCGTCTTTGCCTAAAATCAGGTCGTTCCCTTTTAAACCGATGATTTTTTGGTTGCCTTTGTTGTCTGCGATCGAGTCATTGCCGTCTGTACCTTTGGTGGTTTGTCCCTCTCCCAGTTGCGAAATTGGCCGGACAAATCGAACTCCGGGCGCTGGTGGCGGCGGTGCAAAGTTAATTCCCGGTTTTTCTACGATGGGTTCGCACAGACAGTCGGTATCTGGTTCGGCGATCGGATTTGATATTGGGGTTGGTGTTGGCGCCACCTGCCCCAAGATTGCAGCGACAGTAGCGGTAGCGGGACTAATGCCGCCGCGATCGTCTGTAGCGCTGTAGCTGAAAGTGGCTCCGGTAAAACTTCCTGTGGCTTGGAAAAATAATTGCTCAATTTGTGCCGGAGTCAGGACTTGACCTGGTGTGACGCGAACGCCACCGTTGGCTGGATCTCCTAAAAATAGAACTCCTTGGTTGGCTGGGGGCAGGGTGTCGATCGTGTAAGAGGCGATCGACCCGTCGGGATCGCTGCCTCCCAATCCCGGAACCTGGGCGCTGCCACTGGGAGCAATACTGAAGTTAGCATTGTTCACCAATGGCGGTAAGTTGGTCGTCGGGCGAATAGCAGCAACATTAGCGGTGCCGGGACTAATCAGGCCGCCGTTGTCGGTGGCGCTGTAGGTGAAATTGGCTCCCGTAAATTCGCCCGTCGTTTGGAAAAATAGTTGCTGAATCTGTCCGGGAGTGAGAATTTCACCGGGTGCGATCGCTATCCCACCGTTAGCAGGATCTCCTAAAAACAGTGTTCCTTGGTTCGCCGGTGGCAAAGTGTTGATTGTGAAAGAGGCGATCGTCCCGTCGGGGTCAATTCCTCCCAATCCTGGAACCCGCACGCTGTTGTTGGGCGGAATGTTGAAGTTGACATTTATGCCAACTGGAGGTTGGTTGAGAACAATTGGCGCCGGAGTCGGAGTCGGAGTTGGAGTCGGTGCCGGAGCTGGAGCTATGGCAGCAACTGTAGCATTAGCGGGACTGGTAGCACCGCGATCGTCCGTAGCGCTGTAGTTAAAATTCGCTCCTGTAAAGTTGGCCGTCGTTTGCAAAAATATTTGCTGAAGCTGTGCGGGAGTCAGAACTTGGCCGGCTGTGACGCGAACGCCTCCGCCCAAAGCCGGATCTCCTAAAAATAGGACTCCTTGGTCTGCCGGTGGCAAAGTATTGATGGTGTAAGAGGCGATCGATCCGTCGGGGTCGGTTCCGCCCAATCCCGTGACTAACCTGCTACTGTTGGGCGGAGTGCTGAAGTTGACATTTGTGGCAACTGGCGGTTGGTTCGGCACCGGAACCAAAGCGGTAACTGTAGCATTGGCGGGACTGGTGGCGCCTTGATTGTCGGTGGCGCTGTAGGTAAAATTGGCTCCCGTAAAGCTGCCCGTCGTTTGGAAATATATTTGCTGAATCTGTGCCGGAGTCAGAACTTGACCGGGTGTGAGTCGAACGCCTCCGTTGGCCGGATCTCCTAAAAATACCTGTCCTTGGTCTGCTGGGGGCAGGCTGTTGATGGTGAAAGAGACGATCGTCCCGTCGGGGTCAGTTCCTCCCAATCCCGGAACTCGCGGGCTGGTGTTGGGGGGAACAGTGAAGTTGACATTTGTGGCAACTGGCGGCTGGTTGGGAGGCGGCACTGGTGCAGGAGTTGGTGTCGGCACCGGTGCAGGAGTCGGTGTCGGCACTGGCGCAGGAGTCGGTGTTGGCACTGGCGCAGGAGTTGGTGTCGGCACCGGTGCAGGAGTTGGTGTCGGCACTGGCAGAGGGATTGCCGCTACAGTTGCGGTAGCAGCATTGGTGGCACCGCCGTTGTCGGTGGCGGTATAGCTGAAGTTGGTTCCCGTAAAGTTGCCTGTGGCTTGCAAAAATAGTTGCTGAATCTGTGCCGGAGTCAGAACTTGGCCGGGTGTCACCGCTACGCCTCCGCTGGCGGGATTGCCTAAAAATAGCTGCCCTTGAGAGACAGGTGGCACGGTGTTAATCGTAAAAGAGGCGATCGTCCCGTCGGAGTCCGTGCCTCCCAATCCGGTCAATAAAGCGGTGCTGCTGGGCTGCTGGCTGCTGTTGACAGGATTGGCAACCGGAGGTTTGTTGACCGGTGCGGGTGTTGGCGATGGTACTGGAATGGCGGCGGCAACGCTAGCGCTGGCGGGGGTGGTAGCGCCTTGATTGTCGGTGGCGCTGTAGCTGAAGTTGGCTGCGGTAAAAGTGCCTGTAGATTGGAAAAATAATTGATTGATTTGAGCGGGCGTGAGAATTTGACCTGCGGTGACGGCAATTCCCCCAGAGGCGGGATTGCCTAAAAATAGCACCCCTTGAGCGACTGTCGGCAGGGTGTTGATTGTGTAGGAGGCGATCGTTCCGTCGGGGTCGGTTGCTCCGAGTCCGACAATGTTGGCTGTGCTGTTCGGAGGTAGGCTGATGTTGGCGTTGTTGGCTACAGGAGGTTTGTTGGGTGTCGGCAGTACCGCAGAGACGGTAGCGGTGCCGGGACTGGTGAGGCCTTGATTGTCGGTAGCGCTGTAGGTGAAGTTCGCTCCGGCAAAGGAGTTGGTCGCTTGGAAAAATAATTGATTGATTTGAGCGGGTGTGAGAGTTTGACCCGCTGTGACGGCAATTCCCCCAGACGCGGGATTGCCCAGAAACAGGGTTCCTTGGGCTGCTGGCGGTAGGGTGTTGATGGTGAAGGAGGCGATCGTCCCGTCGGGATCTGTGCCTCCCAATCCGGTCAGTAAAACGGTGCTGCTGGGTGCGATCGCGCTGTTGGCGTTATTGGCTACCGGAGGTTGGTTCGCGGCAACGATCGCAGTTGTCACTTGAGCGTTCGCAGCCGTACCGTTGTTGTTGTCACTGTTAGGATCGGCGGTGGCGGCAGTGCTTCTGGCAGTGTTGACAACGCTGCCAGTGGCAGGAGCAACAACGCTGACAGTGCGGGTGATGGCGTTGGCTGCCCCGCTTGCCAAACTTGCGATCGCCGTCCAAGTGACAACACCTGTGGCAGGGTTGTAACTGCCACCGTTGGAAGCTGTCACTCCCGTTAACCCCAGAGGCAGAGTATCGGTGATGACGACGTTGGTGGCGCTGGAAGGGCCGGCGTTTTGGGCGGTGATGGTATAAGTGGCAGTGGCTCCCGGCGCGATCGATGCCGGGCCTGCTTTGGTGGTAACTACGTCCGCGCTGGGAGTGATCGTGGTGGTGACTTGCGCGTTTGCAGCCGTGCCGTTGTTGTTGGCAGTATTGGGATCGGCGGTGTCGGAGGTGCTTCTGGCGGTGTTGGCAACTGTGCCGCTGGCAGGAGCAACAATGCTGACTGTGCGGGTGACGGCGTTGGCTGCCCCGCTTGCCAAACTTGCGATCGCCGTCCAGCTAACAATACCTGTGGCTGGGTTGTAAGTGCCGCCGTTGGAGGCTGTCACTCCGGTTAAGCCCACAGGCAGGGTATCGGTGATGGAAACGTTGGCGGCTGCCGAAGGGCCGACGTTTTGGGCGGTGATCGTATAAGTGGCAGTGGCTCCGGGCGTGACAGATGCCGGGCCTGCTTTGGTGGTAACTACGTCGGCGCTGCTCGTTATCGTGGTGCTGACTTGAGCGATCGCAGCCGTGCCGTTGTTGTTGGCACTATTGGGATCGGGAGTTTCGGCTGTACTCCTGGCAATGTCGATGACAGTGCCGGTATTTGGGGTACTGAAGCTGACTGTGCGGCTGACGGCGTTAGCCGCACCGATGCCCAAAGTTGCGATCGCCGGGAAAGTGACAACACCTGTGGCAGGATTGTAACTGCCCCCGTCGGAGGCTGTCACTCCAGTTAAGCCTGCGGGCAAAGCGTCTGTTACCGTCACATTGGTAGCGCTACTCGGCCCGCTGTTTTGTGAGGTAATTGTATAGGTGACCGTCGATCCAGCCACGGCTGTTGTCGGGCCTGTTTTTGAGGTGATGATGTCGGCTGTAGCGGGAACGATCGCAGTTGTAGCTTGAGATACTATCCCTTCACCGGTGTTGTTAATCAGGTTGGGATCGAAAGTGCTGCTGCTGCTAAATGCCAGGTTAGTTACCGATCCGATTGTGGCAGGTGCAGTCACGGTAATACTGCGGGTAACGCTGGCACCGTTAGCCAGAGTCGAAATCACTGGCCAACTGACACTCCGCGTTGTCGGGTTGAAAATCCCACCATTATCGGCGCTGCTGAAAGTTAAGCCCGGAGGCAGGGGATCTTGAATTAGGACGTTGGTAGCGTCGTTGGGCCCGTTATTGGTGGACGTAATGGTGTAAGTAATACTGCTGTTGGGTAGGGCAAATGCGGGGCCAGTTTTAACCGTGGCAATATCGGCTGAGATGGTAGGTGCTGTGACAGTTTCAACGCTGAGATTGCGAATTTCGTGAATGTTGGTCACTGCCCCTGTCGAACTAGCAAAACCAAATTTGAAAGTCGGCGGAATTGTGCCATTTACAGCCGCCAAATTTGGGATGTCGATCGCACTTTCGCCCGGGCCGTTAAATAAGTTGTCGCCGTTTAAGTCGATGTTAACGAAAAAACGGCTGGGTATTGTGGGAGTAGACGGTTGTAAAGTAATTTGAACTCTTTTTCTGGCAAGAGTGCGATCGGTAACGGTAGGATTATCTATGCCGCCGGGAATTACATTGTTAGTTAAAAACTGATATCCTCCGGTTTGGCTGCCTCTAATTCCTACCGCATCAGGTATCGATCCCGGGCCACCTAAACGCCCTTCACTCGGATCTGAAAAATTGCCATATTCGTCAAATCCAACACCTAAATAACCTCCGACAATCCCCGGTATACCAGAACTGTTGTTGGGAGCATAACCGAGAGAACCGCCGAATCCACCTGCTTGAGTTGGTGTAGCAGCCCCGTCAATTAAGAAGAAACTAATGCCGTCGGCACCGGTGCCGTCATAGGCAAATAAATCAAAGGCAACTCTGATGCCGTCAGTCGAAGAAATTGGGTTGTTGTAGATGACAAAAGCTGCTTGGTTGTTCGCATTCGATGTTAATCTTAAAGCGCCACTGCCCGGAGGATCGCCCAGCCCTAAACTGGGAATGATGCCGGGGCCGCTACCTGAGGTTAATCCCGGTTGAATTGCACCGCCGCTAGTTCCGTAGATCCAAGGCCCTAATGCTGTGGGATTTTGAAAGCTTTCGGTAACTAATGTTCCGAGGACATGATTGTAGGTTTTTAAGACTTCTGGTTTAAAGGCTAGTTCGGCATCGATTTGTCCTGTGGTAATTTCTAATTCCCAGTCGCCGCCTAGTGCTGCACTCCCAGTTAAGTTGTTAGAAGCAGCAATATTTGCTCCAGTTAATTCGCTGAGTTTTTGTATGAATTTAATGCCCGATTCGCCGACAGCTACGTTACATCCATAAAGTAAAATGCTACCGGGTTTGTTAAGGGCTTTTCCCCACTGCTGCAATTGACTGCTGTAGGTTTCTAGGTTATCAATATTCAGTTCTGTCCGACCGATCGCGACTGCTGCTTCTCGGCCGTGAGAAACTACGTGCAGGCTGTTGATGCTGTGGTAATGCCCCAAAAATTCGGTGATTTGTGCGATCGCATCTCTGGTTGGATCGAGCACCAATACTTCGCTTCCGGGTTTGACTCCACGGATCAATTCCTCGTAGTTTTCTACTCGGGAGTCAACAACGACTAGATATGTTTTCGATTCTAGATACGCTGTAGAGTTTGCTGGCTTAAAAAATAAGTTGTTGGTAGTGGTAATATTAGTAGATTTGCGTATTTTTACGGCTGACACATTCGACGTATTGGGGCTCGTTTTCATAGTTCGCTGATTTAGTTACTTAGTTTTAAACTACCCCCTTTGAGAACATTCGATATACACGGAAATATAAATTTACTGTAAATTATATTTACGAAATAAATTAAACACTTACGTGTTTTGTTGAAGTTAAGATGTGAGGGAAGGATTGGATAGACAATGCTGTATCAGCTTCGCGCATTAACCTAGGTAATAAATCACTACACCCTTAGATATGCAAGCATTATCTGGTTTTGATTGCGCCACTCAAGTATTTTTCTTGAAAAGAAATTAATCCCATAACCTTGAGATTGCGATCGGCACTTACTTACGTATTGCTGACAAAAAGGCAGTGATTCCGGTAACGGGATGCTTCTCAGTACAGTTGGGAGTGTAATTTTTTCTGAAATCTTGACCGTAAATCCACTGAAAAAAACGTTTCCGAGAATTAGAAAATTTTTTGATTGTAGCTTGGATTTACTACTTGTGGGAGTTGACATTGCCACGAACTTTACTTAATAGGGTTTCATCTCTAAAAAGCTCAGAACCAAGGCTAAACCATACAAAAAGTTACAGAATGTCAGGCAAATTAAGACAAGTGGGAGTTGACAAGTTACACTAATTTATGCTGTAGCGATCGGTTGTCCGCAGCCACAGGCCATGAAACGATCGCACAATTTCCACATTGAACATCAGGTTAGCAGCAAAAGATGTGTCAGATCATACCATCAGGTAAGTGGTGTTCACCAGCAGTTGAAGAGAGGAGTGCGGGTGCGCGCCTAGGGAATAGGCGCACCCAATCCCGCGCTGGTTAAACGTTAATATCGAGTTCGCGCACCAAAAAAGCCCATTCATCTGCCAATTCTTCAATGACTTTAGCGGTAGGTTTGCCACCCCCATGTCCCGCTTTTGTTTCAATCCGAATTAACACGGGTTTTTCTCCTGCGTGCGTTGCTTGCAAAGCCGAAGCAAACTTGAAACTGTGGGCTGGAACCACTCTATCGTCATGATCCGCAGTTGTAATCATTGTCGCCGGATAAGCAGTTCCCGCTTTCAGATTGTGCAGCGGAGAATAGGCGTGAATTGTGGGAAACTCTGCGGGATTGTCCGACGAACCATATTCAGGAACCCAAGCATGACCAATGGTAAACTTATGGAAGCGCAACATATCTAGGACGCCGACGGCGGGCAATGCTGCACCGAACAATTCTGGCCGCTGAGTCATGCAAGCCCCCACCAATAAGCCGCCGTTGCTACCACCTGCGATCGCCAATTTAGCAGGTTTGGTATACTTATTCTCGATCAACCATTCCGCAGCGCTGATAAAGTCATCAAACACATTTTGTTTGTTCAACTTTGTCCCAGCTTGGTGCCACGATTCGCCGTACTCGCCACCACCCCGCAAACAAGCTGTCACATAAACTCCGCCCATTTCCAACCAAACCAGCCTGCTAAGAGAAAAACTTGGAGTCAGCGAGATAGAAAAACCACCATAACCATACAGGTAAGTGGGGTTATTGCCATCTAGCTGCAAGCCTTTTTTGTGCGTGACAAACATCGGTACTTGCGTACCGTCTTTGCTGGGATAAAATATTTGTTTTGTCTCGTAATCCTCTGGATTAAAATCAACCTTTGGCTGCCGATAAATGCTACTTTCATCAGTCAGCATATTGTAACGGTAGATTGTGTTCGGAGTCGTGAAGCTGGTGTAAGCATAAAAGGTTTCGGTGTCGTGCCGCTTGCCGCCAAAACCTCCTGCCGAACCAATTCCCGGCAAGGCTACTTCTCGCGCAAAAGAGCCATCTAAGTTGAAGATTTTAATCTGAGTGTAGGCGTCTTTCAGGTAAGAAGCGACAAATTGATTGTTGAGAAGGCTAATGCCTCCCAGGGTTTCGGCTGCTTCGGGGATGATTTCGGTGAACCCCCCCTTGGTAAGGGGGGGATTCAGGGGGGTGTCAGCGCCCGCTAGGGATAAGGGAGGAGGGTTGTTAGTGTCGATCGCAATTACGCGGCCCAGCGGTGCATTCAAGTCGGTTTGAAACCAGAACAATGAGCCTTCGTTATCAATGAAACTGTACTCAGCCTCGAATTTGTTAATCAGTTCGACAATGCTTGATTCCGGCGCGGTTAAATCCTTGTAAAAAATCAGGTTTTGCGGGTCAGTGCCGAGCCAGACTGATATAATCAAATACTTGCCGTCTTCCGTAACACCACCGCTAAATCCCCATTCTTTTTGGTCAGGGCGATCGCAAATTAATACATCTTCAGATTGCGGAGTACCGAGCTTGTGATAGAATAGCTTTTGGTAATAGTTAACATCTTCGAGTTTGGTTTTTTCGTTGGGTTCATCGTAGCGGCTGTAAAAAAAACCTTTACCGTCGTGAGTCCAGGCTGCACCTGAGAATTTCAGCCATTTTAAATGGTCTGATAAATCTTCCCCAGTTTCCACATCGCGAACTTTCCATTCCTGCCAATCCGAGCCAGAAATTGACAAACCGTAGGCCATAAGTTGGCCGTCTTCGCTGAGAGCTACGCCGCCGAGAGCGACGGTTCCGTCTTCTGAGAGAGTGTTTGGGTCAATTAATACTTTTGGTTCGCCGTCTAGGGATGGTAAAGTATAGAGTACGGATTGATTTTGCAGACCGTCATTCTTGTAGTAAAAATAGCGATCGCCCTGTTTAAAAGGTATGCCGTATTTCTCGTAATCCCACAGTTTAGTCAGGCGCTGTTTGATTTTTTCCCGCGCCGGAATTTGGCTGAGGTAGCCGAAAGTGACTGCGTTTTGAGCTTCCACCCAGGCTTGAGTTTCCTCTGAATCGGGGTCTTCCAGCCACCTGTAGGGGTCGGATACTTGGACGCCGTGATAATCGTCTGTTTGCTCGGCTTTGCGGGTTGTAGGGTAGCTTAAAGGGCGATCGAATTGAGTCATATTTTTCACTCTCAGTAACTTTATTCAGTTTAACCTTTTTTACAAAATTGTCATTGCGAACCTCAATAAAGCAATCGCACTTTCTTCTCTCCCATCTTCCTACCCTTCGGGAACGGCTTCGCCGAACGTGTCCTTAGCGTCTTCGCGGTTCATTTCTCTTCTCTTTCAATTCACCTAATCCAATTCCCTCCTTCCTTCCAAAGCACGAGCCAAAGTTACCTCATCAGCATATTCCAAATCTCCCCCCATCGGCAAACCAAAAGCTATTCGCGTAACCTTGGTAAAAGGTTTCAATAAATGACCGATATAAAGAGTAGTAGTTTCGCCTTCCACGCTAGGACTAATCGCAATAATAACTTCAGCAATCTTTTGCTGGCTGACGCGGCGGACTAATGGCTGAATGTTCAATTGTTCCGGGCCAATTCCATCCATCGGCGAGATGACACCGCCGACAACATGATATTTGCCGATGTATTCCCGCGTTTTTTCTAAGGCGATTACATCGCGGGATTCTGACACAACACAAATAGTAGAACCGTCCCGGTTAGTGTTGCGGCAAATTTCGCAAACAGGTTCAGCGGATAAGTGAAAGCATACTTTGCAAAAACCGACTTGTTTTTTGGCATCAATCAATGATTGAGCTAGGGCTTGCACGTCTTCTTCCGGTCGCTTTAAAATATGTAAAGCGAGTCGCTGTGCACTTTTTGGGCCGATTCCGGGCAAGCGCTGCAATTGTTCGATCAAACGGGCTAAGGGTCGAGTGTACATAAAATGAAGGAAGAGGGAAGAAGGAAGAAGGAAGAGGGAAGAAGGAAGAGGGAAGAGGGAAGAGGGAAGAATAACAGAAATTAACCGGGCGCATCTGGGGCGCATGAAAATATATCTGTAGGGGCGAAGCATGACCGCAGTAAATATGAGATTATAACTAATAAGTTATATGCGGTCATGCTTCGCCCTCTTCAAAACCCAGATGCACCCAATTAACCTCCGCTAATTTTAGCTTTGTAGCCCAATTTTTTGAGAATTTCGAGTAGCTTTTGCTTGTGTTCGCCTTGAATTTCAATTTCATTATCCTTAACTGTGCCGCCTGTGCCGCATTGGGCTTTTAGCTGCTTGGCTAAATCTGCTAAAGTTTCTGGTTTTTCTTGAAATCCGCTGATGACTGTAACTGTTTTGCCACCGCGTCCTTTTCGGGATGCTTCTACTTTCAAAGTTTGTTGATTCTGGGGAACTTCCGGGGTTCCTCGTTCGAGAGCAGCCGAGTTTTCGTAGTTACCAAACTCAGAGTAAACTACTCGTTTACCGTCGGTTGTTTTGTTGTCAGAATTTTTGCGTTTGGATGCTGCCATATGTTATACTGCCTGAACTTGTTTTACCATAAATAATTGGTTGAAAGCCCCAAGCCTGCTCGGGAGAAATACAAATCAGACTATTCATTACTCCAATCCTCTTCCTTCTAGGTAGAGGTCGCTCTCAAACTGTCAACTGTCAACTGTCAACTGTCAACTGTTGAAGGGTATTTCTAGTTTTAGTGGATTGGTGTAAGGTTGCGATCGCTCGTTGAGACTCTGATATTATACCTATTGTATTAGCCCATCAAGGGAGAGCGGGAATTATTAAGTGTCTGATTGTTATCGATCGCTTTTGAGTGTTGCGGGTAAAAGCGATCGCTCTTGAATCGGATAGCGACGTTGGGCGATCGTTTGTGTTAACGTTAAACTGCGATCGCCAGGTGCCGGATGAGTCGATAACAAAGCAAAATCTAAACCAGATTGTCGCGCTAATCGCTGAAAAAAGTCTGCTGCGCCCGCCGCGTGCCCGTAATGGGAAACCAGCAGTTGTAAGCCAAATTCATCGGCTTGGGCTTCCTGACTGCGAGAAAATTGGGCTTTGCTTAAATTGGAAGCGATCGCAGCGGCAAGATTCACCAACCCACCTCCATCGCCTACGAACACCGCTACCACAAATTGTAACGCCAATCCCCGTCCAATTCCCCGCAAATGATCGCGATTGGCGAAATGACCCAACTCATGACCTAAGATCATCATCAACTCGTTTTCCGATTCCAATTGCTGTATTAAACCCCGATAAACAACGATTGTATCTCCAGGTAAGGCTAGCGCGTTTACAGTATCATCGGGAATGTAAAGTAGGCGATAATTGCGATCGATATTTTTTTGTTTAGGTAATTTAGTTTCCAGGCGATCGAGAAGTTGATTGAGGGTATCTTGTGCTGGAGAAGATTCCGCAAGACTTTCGTAAGCTGGGATAACTAACGCCCCCAAACGCTGTTCGAGTTCGGGGGGAATTAATAAAATCAGCCCATCTACCAGTTTGAGGCTTCCCCAAAGCAATAAACATCCTATGGCTAAAAAGATTCCTAATAAGGTTAGCAGTTGCCTGTTGCTTGTGGGTGGATTGCGATCGGTCATTCGATTTTAGATTTTAGATTTTAGATTTTGGATTGACTTGCGTGAGTTTGTAGGGTGCATCGCTACGAGTTATTGAATAGCAGTGGCAGATTATATGGCGACGCACCTTACACGGAATTTCCCAAAATTGTGTGTACCAAATATACATGGAATATGCTGTATATAAAAGCACCAAACTAATTGTTCTTTGTCGGTCGGAAGGGATTTAAAAAATTAATCAGAGGAAACAGATTGCGAGACTGTATCCACAGTTTCCCCTGTCCACTGAAACGACAAACTAAGCCTTCTCCACCTAAAATTCCCGTTCTCAAATTTTTCCAGGATAGTCCGCCCAGGACTTCAACATCATACTTCAGCGTATCCTCAAAGGCAACGATATAACCGGTGTCCACGATATAACTTCCATTGACTGGAATTTCCAGAATTGCGCCATAGGAATTAAACCAGATATCGCCTTGTCCAGTTGCTTTGAGAAAAAACAATGATTCGCCACTAAAGAAACCTTTTAATCCCTGAAATTTAGTATCAAGGTCTACAGTAGAACTCGATGCCACAAAAGCAGAAGATTGCAGCATCAAGCTATTGCCATCGAGGTGATAATGTTGAATATCGCCGGGAACTCCAGGGGAAACGTAAAGTATTCCAGAACGTTCCGGCGAAGTAAATTCGCTGATAAACAAAGACTCACCTGCTAACATTCGCGTGAGGCCTTTCATCAAACCTCCTTTGACTTTTGATTTCAGGGTGATGTGACTATCCATTGCTGCCATTCCCGAAGATTCTACCAACACCGTTTGGTTGGCAGGAATTTTGAGTTTTAGTTGGGCATAGGATGGAGAATGTTCGATTGTATATGAGATGTTTTTAGGCATATAAGTTAGTTGACAGTTGACAGTTGACAGTTGACAGTTGGCAGTTGGCAGTTGACAGTTGACAGTTGGCAGTTGATAGCTCAATAACGTTCAGTTAGAATGATCGTTGCGAGGAACACTTTACATGAATGCGATGTTTTATGAGGGTGTATTTCAGTTTGGCAAATATGTCTGTAGGGGCGAAGCATGACCGCAATCAATATGAAATTATAATTAATAACTTATATGCGGTCATGCTTCGCCCTCTTCAAAAACCAGATGCACCCTTTTATGAAAGCAATCTCCGTTTATGTTTTGCATATCGCGAGTCTCCACGCTTGCTACCTGGGAGGTAAACGATTGCCGACGGCTTGACCGAATGCTGTGGTATTGTGGGTTTGACAGAACAGGCGACCGTTACCTTTAAATCGACAAACTAAACCTTCTCCACCGAGAAATGCACTCACCCAACTACTTCCTGGGGGCTTAGTAATTTCAAACTTTAAACTTTTCTCAAAGGCGACAATATGACCTGTATCAACAATGTATTCTCCTTTGACTGGAACTTCGTAAATTGCGCCGAAGGAACTCAATAGTACATCTCCTTGACCCCCCATATCTAGCCAGAAAATACTTTCTCCAGAAAACATCGATTTGAAGCCTTGAAAACCCAAGTCAATATTAACATCTGGTGTGCTAGCTAAATAAGAACCTGCTTGTACTACTAAGCCACTTTTGCCCATTTGATAGTGCAGCATATCGCCCAACATTTTGGGTGCTAAAAACAAGGTATTTTCCGGTGTTGGCGATCGAAATACACTTAAAAATAGCGACTCTCCGGCAATCATGCGTTTGAGTCCGCCGAAAATACCGCCACCTTTGCCTTGGCGCAATGTCGTACTTGCTTGTAGATTGCCACTCATCGCCACCATTGCACCTGCCTCAGCAACGATTTCTTCACCGGCATTTAGAGTGATTCGGGCGATCGTGCTGTCGGGTTGTTGTAAAAGTTCAATTTTCATAAGTAGGTACTAGGTAATGGATATATTCGCTCGCAAGTCAAACTTTACTTGATAAAAATTGCACCAAACCATCGATACTTCTGGATTGCAAGTAAATTGTTCCTTTACCCGTCACTTTATTCACAAACCCTTCCCCGGATGTAATCGAACCTAATAATCCGCCTGCCATTTTTATCGACATTTTCATTCCCGATTCGTAAGCTACTAAATGCCCTGTATCGACAATGAAGTCACCATTGATTTGCTTGCTAGTCAAACCACCATAGGCACCAAAAAATACTGTTCCCTGTCCGCTGGCTTGCAATTTAAATAAGCCTTCTCCCGAAAACCAACTGGCAAATCCAGCCCAGCGCACGCCTAATTTGATATCGGGGGTACTGGCAATATAAGCACCGGGTTGAAAACAGAGGTTATTTTCATAGACTTGAGCTTCGGCAATATCTCCGATTGTAGATTGAGAAAGAACGACTTGGAGAGACTGCCGTGTTGGATTGATAAATCGATTGACGAACAGCGATTCACCACCAAAAAACTTTTTCAATACACCTGACAAAAAACCTCCATTAAATTCTGTTTTCATTGTGAGTGCTGCATCCATTGCTATCATCGCTCCTGATTCAGCAATAATGCTTTCTCCAGGTTCGAGTGTAAGAAAAATTGTGGCAAAGGAAGGTTTATAACGAATGTCGATATCCACGATTTTGGTTTCCTGTTGTGTAACAATAACTAAAGGAAGTGAGAATTGTAGGTCTACGCTTTTAGTTTACTACGATTGAATGAGCCAACTGTTGCGTTCTTCAATAATTTTAACATATTGCATAAGGGGGCGGGTTTATGTAGATTGTTTGTTGGTATTAAATATTATTTGTAAAACCCGCCCCCGCCCAAGGACATCATTGCTAGTTGGAACTTTTTGTCTTTTGAATCATCTCCTCTATTGTTTCGGTTTCGCCAATTTCATAAAGACAAATCAGACCATCCTCAATGGTAAAGATTTGATGAATTGTTGCATCCGCAAGCACATTGCATTGCAAATCTTTAATAATTTGATGAACGGTGACAATGTTCCGATTGTTTTCGTCAGTCTCGAATTTTAACGTTTCAAGCTCCGGTTGAATATCCTTAAATTGATTTGTCCAATATTCGCGCACCGCATCGCGTCCATAAACGAAACCGCCTTCCACTCCGTTCGCCCATTTCACGTCTGGGCGCATCAACGAGATGATTGTTTCAATTTCGCGTTTGTTAAAAGCATCGTATAAATTTTGCAGAAACTGCTGATTTGAATTCATAATTGTTCACCATTACGAAGTTTCCATTCAATTAGTTTCCCCAGCGAGCGGGAACACGTCAACCTACCAAAAGTAAAGGTCGGGAGATCCTAGTTTCCATTCAATTAGTTTCCCCAGCGAGTGGGGATCCCTCGATTATAAACCCCATACAGCGCAACGTGTCCAGAGGCCATTTGCGAGGACTCCCAAAAATCTCTGTACAAACAACCTCTCATCTACAGAAAAAATCCCTGAAACCCTTACAGGGCAATATCTCGAAGGCTCCGACGAACTTCCGCCATCCTAGCGATTTTTGGCAGCCCTCGCAAAATTACCCGATCGCCCACCGCCCCGCCACATCGACTAGATATAATAAAATCTGTCCCCTTATCCCCACAAAGTCCGTGACTGTCACACCCCTGCGTCTCACCACAGAAACCACCGAAACCACCGCCCAACGCCCCGACTCCCTCGGTAGATTTGGCAAATTCGGCGGCAAATATGTCCCCGAAACCCTGATGCCGGCTTTATTTGAGCTTGAAGCGGCTTTTCACAAATACCGCAGCGAACCGGAATTTCAACAGCAACTTCAAGGATTACTTAAGGATTATGTCGGCCGCCCCAGCCCATTGTATTTCGCCGAACGCCTCACGGAGCATTATGCTAAACCAGACGGCACTGGCGCCCAAATTTACCTCAAACGCGAAGATTTAAACCACACTGGTGCTCACAAAATCAATAATGCTTTGGCTCAAGCATTGCTCGCAAAACGCATGGGTAAAAAGCGCGTAATTGCTGAAACTGGTGCTGGCCAACATGGCGTTGCTACTGCCACTGTTTGCGCTCGTTTCGGTTTAGAATGCGTTGTCTACATGGGCGTTCATGACATGGAAAGACAGGCTTTAAATGTGTTTAGAATGCGCTTGATGGGTGCTGAAGTGCGACCCGTGGCGGCGGGTACGGGAACGCTGAAAGATGCGACTTCTGAAGCGATTCGCGATTGGGTGACAAATGTTGAAACAACTCATTATATTCTTGGTTCGGTGGCGGGGCCGCATCCTTACCCGATGATGGTGCGCGATTTCCATGCAATTATCGGTCAAGAAACTCGCAGTCAGTGTCTAGAAAAATGGAATGGTTTGCCAGATATCTTATTAGCTTGTGTGGGCGGCGGTTCTAATGCTATGGGTCTTTTTCATGAGTTTGTTGGGGAAGAAACTGTGCGGTTAATTGGTGTTGAAGCGGCGGGAGAAGGTGTGGATACGGATAAACACGCTGCTACTTTGACTAAGGGAACTGTGGGTGTTCTGCACGGGGCTATGAGTTATTTGTTGCAGGATAATGAGGGTCAAGTCATCGAGCCGCATTCGATTAGTGCGGGTTTGGATTATCCTGGTGTGGGGCCGGAACACAGTTATTTGAAGGATGCTGGCCGGGCTGAATATTACAGTGTAACCGATCAGCAAGCTTTGGATGCTTTTCAACGGTTGTCGCAGTTGGAGGGGATTATTCCGGCTTTGGAAACTGCTCACGCGATCGCCTATTTGGAAACTCTCTGTCCGCAGTTAACTGGCAGTCCGCGCATTGTCCTCAACTGTTCGGGACGGGGTGACAAAGATGTGAACACTGTGGCGAAGGTTCTGAATATCTAGTTTACCGGAATTTCGGGCGATCGCCCTGTAGGAATGGTCAGACGGCGGTTTCAACCGCGTCTATATAAATGATGTCCGCCTCCGCCGACTTAGAAGATAACGTAATTTTCATCATCCGTTCTTCAACCCGCGGAGGCGGGTTTTGTCTGTGTAGCCGCGGTTTCAACCGCCCGGTCTTCTTTATCTTTAATAGTTCATGTACAAACCTTTGATTTTAATGTCTCTAGGATTCCTGGCAATCCTACCTAATTGTACTCAACTCATTCCTACACAATCGCTCCCAGAAACTTCCATGAATACTAATATTGCTGCTACGAGTTCAATTGCTGAGTTAGAAAAAGCTGTTAACCAACAGATCAATCAATATCGAGCCTCGAAAAAGTTGCCGCCGCTGACTGTCGATCCGCGAATTAGTCAGATAGCCAGAATTCACAGCGAAAATATGGCGAGTGGGAAAGTTAAATTTAGCCACGATGGATTTGAAGGGCGGGCGAAAGCAATTACTGTTCCCTATCAAAGTGTAGCTGAAAATGTTGCTTACAATTTTGGCTACAGCGACCCGGTTGGCAATGCTGTTGAGGGTTGGATTAAAAGTGAGGGCCACCGCAAGAATATCGAGAGTCAATTTAATTTGACTGGTATTGCGATTGCCAAAAATGCCAAAGGGGAGTATTATTTTACTCAGCTTTTTGTCCGTAGTCGATAAGAAGAAGGAAGAAGGAAGAAGGAAGAAGGAAGAAGGAAGAGGAAAGAAGGAAAGATTAATTATCGATTCCCGATTACCGATGCCCGATTACCGATTACCGATGCCCGATTACCAATTACCGATTACCAATTACCGATTACCAATAACCAAGAATGGAATTTCCAGATTTTCAAGTGTGCGATCGCGATATCTCCGATGATCTGCTATCTTATTATTTGACGGCGGAGGCGATCGCCGTTGATACGGAAACGATGGGTTTGATGCCCTGGCGCGATCGCCTGTGTTTGGTGCAGTTGTGCGATCCGCAAGGTAAAGTGGCGGCGGTGCGGATTGCTAAAGGCCAGACGGCGGCGCCAAATTTGAAAAAGCTCATGGAAGCTGAAAATATTGAGAAGGTATTTCACTTTGCGCGCTTCGATCTGGCAACAATGCGTTACAATTTAAGTATTGACATTGCACCTGTTTTCTGCACAAAAATAGCTAGCAAGTTAGCCAGAACTTATACTAACAGACACGGACTTAAAGAGTTAATCCAAGAGTTGGAAAAAGTAGAACTCAATAAAACTTCTCAAAGTTCGGATTGGGGAAATTCCGAGCATCTTTCTGATGACCAATTGAGCTACGCTGCTAACGATGTCCGATATTTGCTGGGCGCTAAACAAAAGTTGACTGCTATGTTGCAGCGAGAGGAACGCTGGGAAGTTGCACAGCAATGTTTTGGGTGTTTGCCAGTTTTTGTAAGTTTGGATTTGTTGCAGTACGATAAGATTTTCGAGCACGGTTCATCTTAGGTGCGATCGCACAACTGCACTCACATAGGTTTGTAGTGAGGAATGCGAGTCCTTCTTCAGATTTTGGATAAGGAAGGACTCGCATTCCTCACTACGAACCTAATTATTATTATTTATTTGATCGGGCTAGATTTGAGTTAAAGAAAGTTCAAAACTTACAACTATTTCTAATTAGAAATCCTCGGGATTCTGTTCCTGCATCAAAGCTTCAAGTTGGTCGTCAACATTTCTGACAACTTGTTCCAAAGCGGGTAAACCTTCCAAAGGTAAAGGAGAAAGCCGAGTGCGATCGCGAATTTGATTCACTTTCCGCTGCAATTCTTTGGCCAGTTGCAGTGCATCTCGACTCAGAGTAGACAATTGCTGCTGCTGGTAAAACCTCAAAGCTGCTCCCCGCAAGACTTGCAGCGTTGCTTCTTCCTTGCCACCCACGGGCATTACTCGCAAGCGCAACAGCAAATGAGTTTTTCCATAGATGCGTTCTACTTCGACTTGTTTGGGATGTTCCACCGGGGAAACAGGCATATCTGTCAGCCGTTTCAACTCGTCGATGACTTCTTGAAACAGGAAGGGAGAGAGACCTTCGAGGATCGATTTCAAAACGCCGTCTTGACTCCAAAGAATCCTACCTTGGGACTGGTGTCTCTCAAAAAACAGCCTACCGATACCGTCTACGAGCACTCTACCGAGCAATTCTTGCAGCAGTTGGGGCGCGGGTAAAGTTGCCAAAACTTCGACGGGGCTTGACAAGTGCACGGCCTCGACATCCAAAACCGAAAGTTCTGTCGGCGTCAGCAAAACCTCAGCATCGGGAGGTTTCAACCGATCGGGAACCCGAATGGAGGGTTCGGGTACAGACAGCAGGGTGTCTGCTTCGGAGCTTGATGTTGTTGGTGCGGGATTTATTGGTGTTGGGGCTGGTATCGGTGTTGGGGCTGGTGTGGTTTCTGTCAGGCTGGGTTCTCTGACTTGGTTCCCGTGGAGCAAGTAAGCTGAGAGCATCGAACGCTGAGTTTCCGGGGCAATTTGCTCCGTTGTCACCGAGCAATTCATGTATGCTAAAATCCGCTGCACGTAGTCCAAAGCGGAGTCATCTTGCACATCGACTACGCCCAATTTAAATAGATTGCCTTCTAGAGATAAAGGCAAAACTTGATAGTAAAGGCAAGCTTCAAAGGGAACAACTGTATCGATTAGTTGAAATATTCGATCGGAGTCCATTGTAGTCGCCGAGTCTGTTGAAGATGTATGTACCATTAGCTTCTCTGTAGTCGGAAGCGCGATCGATCGCGCCACGCCAACCTGATTTATACAATTAAACTCTGCAACTTCCCTGACGGAGGTATTCGCATGAAAACCGGAAGATTTGATGAAAGAAAAATCTTGAATCTCAGAATTTTCCCCGTGCTGTATTCCAGTCTCAAATTATACAGAAGGATTGACAGCTAGATAATGGCGGGCGCACTATCGACGAAATATCATCTATCGCCCCAGATTGATTCCCGCGGCTGGCAAAGATAAAATTGTGTCTGAATGCCCAAGTTTGAGAGATACACCACAACCGATGATTGACAGGTAACTGCTGAATTGAGGATTGGTTCAAAAATCCTGATTCATTCGATCGTCCTACTAATATCTTACTCCACAAAGTTCACGGTGAGCATCCCCGATCGCGAGCCGATTTTAGATTTTAGATTTTAGACTTCGACGGCTTCGATCGCGTCGAACGATTTTAGATTTTAGATTAACTCCTCTATATAAATCTGGAAGCTGGATCTTTGGTCTCAAATTTGGGGCTCGACGATCGTGAGTGTAGATCGTACAGTATCCTTTTTGCCGGGATCGCGGTAGCAGTTGCGATCGAACGATCGATCGCGGTTTCCACGGGGAAACTCGCAGCAAATCTGGCTGTTCGGGAATTGATTTGTAGCGCGAATTCGGAAAATTCCTACCGCCAATTAACAATTAGCAATTCCCTCCGCTACGCTTCGCCCGCCACTCATTACCAATCTACTCGTTTCGGAGGGATTGAGCAGCTAAATAGAGTTTGCTCCACTCGCCGATGACTTGATTGGTTTTTAACTTTAATTCAGAGGCGATCGTCTCTACACTTTTCCCTGCTTTGAGCGATTCTATCAACTGTCGCTGCACCGGCGTGAGATCTTGTAAATATTGCTGCCACTGGGCGGGAGTCAAGCCCAAACTGTGTTCTTTGAGCGAAATTTCCAGCCAGTTAGCGACTAATTCTGGTGCTTGTTTGACTGCAAACACCCGAATCGCGTGGTAACTGACTTTTTCTCGCAAGCGGTAAATTTGTTTGACTGGCACCTTCAAATCCTCAGCAATTGCCTCTTGGGAACGGCCTTGCAGGTAAAGCCGCAGCCATCGCGAAGCCAGCGGATCGACTTCAGCAGTCAAGTAATTCTCAAATTCTTGTTGGACAATCTGCCGCTGAGTTTGCCGTTCTTCCCAAGCTTGATGTTCTCGATAATCCGACATCGCCTGTTCGTCTAGCAAGCTGAGCGGTTCGTCTGTATCGTCAGGCAGAACCTGTTCCGACACCAGCCGCACCCAATCTCCCGCCGGGACTTGCGTCAACCCGCCCCGCTGGGAACGCCGCAGGTAGTTGACGAAGCGGTACACCAGCAGCGGCTGGTTGCGGATCGGCCGCAAGCAGTATTCTTCAGTGCTCGCTAGCAGCAAAGCATTTCGCAAGCGTTTATCTGTTGTGCATTCGGCAATCCAGGCGACTTGCTGCTGGAGGTAGCGATCGGAATTCAGCATTTCCTGAATCACTTCTTGCAGTACCTCTACCGCACTGCGCTGTCTGTCGCGACTCAATGAAACCCACGCTTGGATTTTTTGCCGGAGCACCACCAAGCCGCCCAGGCGCCCGATCAAGTTGCGGTAAGCTCTTTCTGGCGCTACTCCCAGATACCGCTGCTGCAAAATTCGATATAAAAAGTCGATCGCCCCAGAAGCGACAGCGAGTTGAGTCGGATTTAGAGTGTCAAATCTTTCTGGCTTGTCTCCCAACAGCCAGCGAACAACACTCTCGCGAGTGCTAGAGCTCTCGTCGGGGCAATCTTGTTCGAGTCGCGACTTCCAATCTTCTGCTAGTCTTTCCGCCAAGGTCATGAGCTGCTGAGAATATCTTTCACCCCCGATTTTAAGTGCTATGCTGATCATTTGAGTGTTTTTTAGCTCTAATCAGACCTGTGACCGGTAAAATAATTCTGTGATGTTATTATCGCGATCGTCATTCCAGGCTTTTTTGATTGCCGATCGCTAATTTTTGTAATAATTGAACTGGCAAATGAATTGCCTCTTGACAAAAAACCATAAATTTGTTATGTAAAGGTTTTCTGTCAACTAACGCACTCCCCAGCCGATTACCAATTACCGATTACCAATTACCAATTACCCATTACCCATTACCAATCCGTAGCTCCCTCACTTCACAATTTCTATATGCCTAACTTTTTATTAGAACTCGGCACCGAAGAATTGCCCGCATCTTTTGTCGCAGGCAGCGTCCAACAGTGGCAGGAACTCGTACCTGCAACTCTGGCAGAACAATCTTTGACAAATGAATCAATTAATGTATACGCAACTCCGAGGCGTTTGGCCGTTCTTGTTAAAGGACTGCCACTCAAGCAATTAGACAGAGAAGAAGAGGTAAAAGGGCCGCCCGCAAGTTCGGCTTTTAAAGATGGCAAACCCACGAAAGCAGCCGAAGGTTTTGCGAAAAAACAAGGCGTAGAAATCGATGCTTTGGAAGTTCGCGCTACCGATAAAGGCGATTTTGTGTTTGTTCTCAAACAGATTCCGGGGCGGATGACGGCGGATATTTTGGTCGAACTTGTGCCGCAGTGGATTAACAAGTTAGAAGGCAAAAGATTTATGCGGTGGGCTGACGGAGATTTGAAGTTTCCGCGCCCGATTCGATCGATCGTAGCGCTGTTTGATGATACTGTACTGCCAATTACCTTGGTGAGCGGTTCGGATACGGTCAAGAGCGATCGCATTTCCCAAGGACATCGGGTGTTGCACCCGCAGCCTGTCTCGATTCCGCAAGCCGAGGATTATGTCGAGTGTCTGCGGGCTGCTGGCGTGGAAGTCGATCGACAACAGCGCAAAACTCAAATTAAAGCACAAGTAGAAGCCGCCGCCACCAAACAAGGCGGTTACGCCGACATTACCGAAGATTTGTTAGAAGAAGTTACCGACTTAGTAGAATGGCCCAACGCCGTAGTCGGCAAATTTGACGACGGTTTTTTGATGTTACCGCCGGAAGTAATCACCACAATTATCGTCACCAACCAGCGCTATTTTCCAATTCTCAAAAGCCCAGAATTCCCCGAACTCCTACCCTATTTCATTACAATTTCCAACGGCGATCCGGCAAAATCGGCGATTATTGCCGCAGGTAACGAGCGAGTCGTGCGGGCGAGATTGGCAGACGGTCAGTTTTTCTACAAAGCAGACTTGGTAAAGCCTCTAGAGGATTATTTGCCAAAGTTGGAGACGGTCACTTTCCAGGAAGATTTGGGTACAGTGCGCGCCAAGGTCGATCGACTGTGCAAGATTGCCTCTCTCATCACCAAGCAACTGCAAATCACCGCCGCAGAACAAGCTTACATAGAAAGAGCAGCATTGCTTTGCAAAGCCGACCTTGTAACCCAAATGGTTTACGAATTTCCCGAAATGCAAGGAATTATGGGGCAGAAATACGCCTTAGCTTGCGGCGAACCGGAAGCCGTAGCAACAGGAATTTTCGAGCATTATTTGCCCAAAGGTGCGGGCGATAATTTGCCGCAAACTCTCACAGGTCAAGTTGTCGCAATCGCCGACAAATTAGATACATTAGTCAGCATCTTCGGCTTAGGAATGCTGCCGACTGGTTCCTCCGATCCCTTCGCCCTGCGCCGCGCCGCCAATGCAATAACTAACATTATTTGGGCGGCTCAGTTGCCAATCAATTTGCACCAACTACTTGCAGAAGTTGTCGCAGAATTTACCGCGGTGCGCCCCCAAACATCGGCGGAGTTGCTATCGCAATTATACGAGTTTTTCCTGCAAAGAATTCGCACTTTGCTGCAAGAAGAAAAGAATGTAGATTATGATTTGGTGAATGCAGTTTTGGGAGAAAACGACCCAGAATATACTGAACGAGCATTGAGAGATTTGTTGGACGCGCTGGAAAGAGCAATTTTCCTGCAACAAATCCGCAATGACAAGACTTTGGATCTGATTTACGAAACAGTCAACCGTTCGACTCGTTTGGCGGCTCAAGGTGATTTGGATAAGGTAGAATTGGAACCGAAAACGGCGGTGAAACCCGAGTTATTTCAAAAGTCTTCCGAACAAGCTTTTTACGATGCTGTGGTGCAGTTAGTGCCGCAAACGCTGCTATCGAAGCAAACTCGCAATTACCAACAGTTGGTAGAGAGTTTGACTGAGATTGCTCCGGCTGTGAGCAGCTTTTTTGACGGGCCAGAAAGCGTTTTGGTGATGGATTCTGACCCGGAAATTAAGCGCAATCGCTTGAATTTACTGGGTTTGTTGCGGAATCACGCGCGGGTGTTGGCTGACTTTGGGGCGATCGTCAATCGATTTTAAATTTTTAAGGTACGTTGTTGCGCTTCAGCGCTCTTTCCTGCGGGATCATCTCATTTTTGTAAAAAGCATTTTTTCTTTGAGGTGCTCGCACTATAATAAATGCAAAACTGAGATACTCCCCTTTCATACATAGATGAAAGAGCGCTTAAGCGCAACAACATACCTTTTTTCGTAAATTAAGCATAATGGCCAATAGGCAAAAATTCATGCAAGGTTAAGATATAAACTTAGAAAACCAGGGAAATTCGCTCCATCACACACATAACGTATGCCGATCGCTCATATAATTGGATTAGGAAAATCAGGGATTGCCGCCGCCAGACTGCTCAAACGCGAAGGATGGGAAGTAACGCTGAGCGATCGCTCATCGGCCCCAAACCTACTCGAACAACAACAGCAACTAGCTAACGAAGGCATCAATCTAGAGTTAGGTAAATCTTTTGAACCTGACAAATCCATAGAATTAGTAGTAGTAAGTCCGGGCGTTCCCTGGGATATTCCAGCATTAGTACGCGCCCGAGAATTGGGAATTGAAACAATCGGAGAAATGGCTCTCGCGTGGCGCTATCTCAAATCTCCTTGGGTAGCAATTACTGGTACTAACGGCAAAACTACAACTACTGCTTTAATTGCTGCGATTTTTGCCGAAGCAGGGCTTCATGCTCCCGCTTGTGGCAACATTGGTTATGCTGCGTGCGAATTAGCTGCTTCCGAGAAACCGCCGGATTGGGTAATCGCAGAAATCAGCAGCTATCAGATAGAATCATCGCCGTCGGTAGCGCCGCGCATCGGAGTTTTGACGACTTTGACGCCGGATCACCTCAGCCGCCACAAAACTTTAGAAAATTACTACAACATTAAAGCCCATTTGCTGAAAAATTCGGAATTGCAAATCATCAACGGTGACGATCCTGGTTTGCGACAGCAAGGAGTTGACATTTGGCCGGATGCGTGTTGGACGAGTGTTAAAGGTGAAAAAGATTTGTTGGGAAAACACGCTTTTGGAGCGTACATCGAAGACGGTTGGGTAATTGCTCAAGGCGAGAAAATTTTGCCTGCTGAGTCTTTGCGGATGGTGGGCGAACACAATTTGCAAAATTTGTTGATGGCTGTGGCAGCGGCTAATTTGGCAGGGATAGATCAAAGTGCGATCGCCCGGGCGATCGCGAAATTCCCCGGAGTGGCGCACCGCCTCGAACACATCCGCACCTGGGAAGGCATAGATTTCATCAACGACAGCAAAGCGACTAATTATGACGCAGCGCAAGTCGGGTTAGCTGCTGTCAGCGCGCCGGCGATTTTGATTGCGGGCGGCGATCCCAAAGAGGGCGATGATAATGCTTGGATTGATACAATCAAGGCGAAGGCTGTTGCAGTGCTGTTAATTGGGGATGCAGCGGGCCTTTTTAGCGATCGGCTAGAACAAGCAGATTATAACGCTTGGGAAATCGTCGAAACAATGGAAAGAGCCATTCCCAGAGCCGCAGAATTAGGCAAACAAAACAAAGCTAAAGTCGTACTGCTTTCGCCAGCTTGCGCCAGCTTCGATCAATACCAAAGCTTCGAGCAACGCGGCGATCATTTCCGTCAATTGTGTCTCGAATCGCTTCCCAAAAAGTAGGGCTGCATTACGCGATATCCGCAGGGACACGGCAATGCCGTGTCCGGTGCTGGAACCTACAACTTTATAAACAGGCCATCCCTCAAACACTCTTCCAAATATCCTTAATTTTTGCCTGCTGTTCCCATTCCAGCTCATCAAAAACTAGCATCATTTCCTCATGAGTGTAATCAATAATAATCGCAGCCAACTGAGCCACCGTTTTCGCTTCCAGCAGCGCTAGTTTCAATTTAGTCATTACTTCTTTATCCATTAACGCTAAAACTTTAATCTTGACCTCACTTTGACTTTATTTCTGCCTGCAAATCTCATTTAATTTTGGCTGAAAACTGGCAATCTCAGCAGCACTGATTGTATCATGATACCGCGAGGAGATTAAAAAATCTTCCCGACAAAGCTGAGAGCGCAATTTTTCATCAATCTCCAGAATCTTGCCTTCGGAAGCAACATTTTTTCGCAACAAAGCTGCGATTTCCCGTTCCAGTTGGCGATTTCCTTGCTCGAAGAAATCTTGAGAGTTAGAACGAAATAAACCGCTATTAACTTGTTGAACTTGGCTGATTGTCAACGATTGAGCCGAGACAGCAGCCGGAAATACAAAAAAGAATACTGCCAGCCACAAGCTAGGAATTATTGGTTTGAGAATGCTGTTCATCACTATCGGGAGGACTTTTTACCTCTATTGGTTTCTCGTCTTCTGACTCGCTGGCTAATTCATCTTCTAGTGCGAGTTTTTGTTGCCACTCGGTAAGCTGTTGAAAAAGTTGCTGGTTAATTTGAAATACAGGTTTGTTAGTTTCAGACATATTGACTCCTGAACGAGATTGAAAGAGTTAGATTTACATAAAAAGGTGCGCGCGGCGCACCCTACTAATATAAATTATAGCTGTGAAACTTTTACCAGGGACATGATGATGCCAATCAATGAACCGCCAAGCAAAGTTAAAGTAGCTAAGGTACTAATACCAAATCCTGCGGCTCGTTTTTCCGCCGCTTGGTAATAACCCCAAGCAAACAAAATGCGTCCAACTATCCAAACTGCACCGATACCGGCTGCCCAAATTGGGCTGACAAATTGCGAAAACAGCCATAGCGAGGGCAAAAATAGAATCATTTGCTCTAGGGTATTTTGCTGAACTCGCACTACTCGTTCAAAGTCCGGGTTTCCTGTCATCTGCGGGGGAGAAACTTTGTATTTGAATCTGGCTCTGCCAACGTTGATGGTAACAACGAAGTATAGAATTAATGCTGAAACAGTTATTAGACTAGGCCAGAGTGTGGCGTTTGCTTCTGCGAGCATGATTGGGGATTATTGGGGTGGACTAGATATATTCATTATACTATTTTTCTTGACGACGATTGTAGACTGCGTGGAATCGCAGACGAGGAATTTGTTAACTTAGGTGCGCTGACAGACAAGCTTCAAGAGCACCAGCAATTTTCCGAAATCCTTCTCGGTTGGGATGAACGCCATCGGGGAGATCGTCAAGGCTGAGGATATTATATAAATCAACAAAATCTATGGGCTTCCCTGCTTGTTGTTTTTCCTTGACTAACTCCTCGCTGTTTTGATTGTATAGTTTAACTCGCTGATTTAAGGTGGGTTCAGACATTGGCGGAATTGCAGCGACAAAGAGTTTAACATTGGGTGCAGTTTCAAAAATGCGATCGATTAATTGGTTGAGGCGATAGCTTGCAGTTTCTACTTGATACCATTGTCCGATATTATTGGTGCCGATGAGGAGCAAAATAATATCGGGTTGGAAGGTTTGCAGCCACTCCACAACCCGATCGCAAATTTGTTCGATCAGCCAACCGGAATGTCCCTCGTGATGCTGAGAGAGTAAGGTATCGGGGCCATTGCTTAGGGAACCGACAAACTCAATAGCATAGCCTCGATTCTCCATTGCAGGCTGTAAATCGATGCGATATCCTCCTGGTACGAAGTATCCATCGGTAATTGAGTCACCTAGGGGCATTATTTTGATGGGACTATTTCCCGGTGAATCAGTGTTGCTGGAGAGGCTTGAAGGATCGGGATTTTGATTTTCCACGACTATGTTTGATAAATAACTAAGTTAACTACGCTTCAGTTTGTAGTGAGGACTTCAGTCCTTTTCCCTTTGTCTGAAGAAGGACTAAAGTCCTCACTACGAACCTGGATGAAGAAGGACTAAAGTCCTCACTACGAACCTGGATGAAGAAGGACTAAAGTCCTCACTACGAACCTGTCAGTGCAGCAATTCTTCTAGTTTTTGCTGGTTCCACAAATACTGATAAAGCCCTGTTTCCTTTACCAATTCTGCGTGAGTGCCGCTTTGCACTATTTCTCCCTTTTCCATGACGAATATGCGATCGGCACTCGCGGCTGCTGACATTTGGTGCGAGATAAAAATTACGGTTTTGCGATCGGTTCCGGTTGCCAAGTTCTGCAAAATATCGGTAGCAGTTTGATTGTCCACGCTGGAAAGAGCGTCATCTAAAATTAGCACGGGAGCGTCAACTAACAAGGCTCTAGCTAGTGCTGTTCGCTGCCTTTGTCCGCCGGATAAGGTAATGCCGCGCTCGCCGACAACTGTTTTGTACTGTTGCGGAAAGTTGAGGATTTCGGGGTGGATTTGTGCCTGTTTGGCGGCTGCTTCAATCTGGGGTTCTTCTGCTAAAGGATTGCCGTAGCGGATGTTATTCTTGATGGTAGTACCGAACAGAAAGCTTTCTTGGGGCACGTAGGCGATCGCCCCGCGCAACTCCCTCAACTTCACCTCGGTAATATCCTGCCCGTCTACAAACAACTCACCCGCATCGATATTCAGCAAGCGCGGCAGGGCATTAGCCAAGGTTGATTTGCCAGAACCGATCGCCCCAACAATCGAGACTGTTTCGCCCGGTTTGATGGTAAAATTGACATCTTTGAGCGCGGGTATCTTAGCGCCTGGATAGGTATAATTCAAATTGCGAGCGACTATTTCACCTTTGACAGGAGTTGGCAAGTCCGCTGCATCGGGAGCATCCTTAATTTGCGGTTCCACAGTCAAAATTGATTCTATGCGATCGACACTGACTTCTCCGCGCTGGTAAGCAGTAATGGTGAAACCCAACAGCGCCGTCGGAAATACCAAACGCTCGACATAAATCAGCAATGCCACAAAATCGCCGATGCTAATTTCGCCCTTAGCAATTGCTCCGCCACCTGCTGAAAGTAGTACCAACAAACTGATGCTGGCTAAACCGCCCAGTAGTGGAAAAATAAAGTTTCTAGTTTGGGCTAATGTCAAATTTGCTGATAGCAACTTGGCGTTACAATCGCGAAAAGCTCGACGTTCGTTTTCTTCTTGAGCATAGATTTTAATTACGGACATTCCGCTCATATCCTCTTGAATTAAATCGCTCATCGCCGATAGTTCTTCTTGGACTGCTAGTTGCTGGATGCGAAGTTTGTCGCTAAATAACTGTACCAAAACTAGCATTAATGGATAAACTGCGATCGCCAACAGCGTCAGCCGTACATTAATCCCCAGCATCACCGGCAAAGTCAAAGCATAAGCAAAGGCTGTATTCGCCAAACTCAGCACTGCAAAACCCACCAAGCGGCGAATATTGTCCAAGTCGGAAGTAGCGCGATTAATTAAATCCCCTACAGTATTGGCAGCAAAATAAGACGGTTCTAATGTTAATAAATGATTAAATATTTGCTGTTTGAGGTCAAATTCTACTTGACGCCCGACGCCAAACAGCAGAATCCGCGATGCCATCCGAATTCCCCACATGATTGAAGCTAGTACGAGAATCAGTATCACGTAGTTGAAAACTTGGTCAAATTTAGTCGCCACTTGGAGTGTGTCAACTGCATTCCGAATCAGTAGGGGAATGTAAACGCCCACAGCATTGACAATTAATAAGGAAAAAACGCCCCAGAATGTCGGTTTCCAGTGCGGGCGCATATAAGAAATGAGTTTTTGCAGTCGAGAATAACGAGCCATAGGTATAACAGTTGACAGTTGACAGTTGACAGTTGACAGTTAGTACCGAATTTAACCGTTGATGCGTATAGCAGTTGACAGTTGACAGTTGACAGGGGGCACTCCAATATCCGATCGGGCGATATGTCACAAACCACATTATATCTATGAGGACACGGCAGTGCCGTGTCCCTACAGCGGGTATGTAGGGACACGGCAGTGACGTGTCCTGGGCCACCGTTGGGGCCCGCCCTTTTCCCCAAATCCGCCCCCGCCAGCCCCACACTTCTGAGGGACACGCTACAATCTAAAGTCGATCGACTTAGCACTCAGAGTCAGAGAGTGCTAAATTTGCTAATGTAAGCGCAAGGAGACAAACATGACCAAAATAGTTGCATTTAGCGACAAATCTCGGCGGGCACTGGAACGCGGCGTCAATCAACTCGCCGATGCAGTCCGCATTACCTTGGGCCCCAAAGGCCGGAATGTCCTACTCGAAAAGAAATTCGGCACTCCCCAAATCGTTAACGACGGTATCACCGTTGCTAGGGAAATCGAACTCGAAGATCCTCTAGAAAATGCTGGCGCTCGCTTAATTCAAGAAGTCGCCTCCAAAACTAAAGATATCGCAGGCGACGGCACCACCACCGCTACCGTGATTGCCCAATCCCTCATTCGCGAAGGTTTGAAGAATGTCGCAGCAGGCGCCAATCCAGTCGCACTGCGCCGCGGGATTGAAAAAACGATCGCCCATTTAGTCCTAGAAATCGCTAAATTAGCGAAACCAGTCGAAGGATCTGCCATTGCTCAGGTCGCCACTGTCTCCGCCGGTAACGACGAAGAAGTCGGCGACATGATTGCTCAAGCAATGGAAAAAGTCACCAAAGATGGCGTCATTACTGTTGAAGAGTCGAAATCTCTGTTGACAGAATTGGAAGTTGTCGAAGGGATGCAGTACGATCGCGGATATCTTTCCCCGTATTTCGTCACCAACAACGATCGCATGGAAGTTGAGTACGAAAACGCTCGCATCCTGATTACCGACAAAAAAATTAACTCCATTCAAGAACTAATTCCGCTTCTTGAAAAAGTTGCCCGCACCGGTTCACCGCTGATCATTATCGCCGAAGATATTGAAGGTGAAGCTTTGGCAACTTTGGTCATCAACAAAGCACGCGGTGTATTGAATATCGCAGCTACCAAATCTCCTGGTTTTGGCGAGCGACGCAAAGCCATGCTACAAGATATCGCCGTTCTGACCGGCGGTCAACTGATTTCTGAAGAAGTCGGACTCAGCATTGATACCGCAACACTAGAAATGCTCGGTACCGCCCGCAAAATTACGATCGACAAAGAAAACACCATCATTGTCGCTGGCGACGAACACAAAGCAGACGTGTTATCACGGATCGAGCAAATCCGCAAGCAGCTAGCAGCGACGGATTCTGACTACGATAAGGAAAAATTAACCGAACGCATTGCCAAACTTGCTGGCGGTATTGCTGTAATTAAAGTAGGCGCAGCTACCGAAACCGAACTCAAGGATCGCAAACTCCGCATTGAAGACGCCCTCAACGCTACTAAAGCTGCTGTGGAAGAAGGTATCGTCGCTGGAGGCGGTACGACGCTGATTCACCTGATTACAAAAATTGATGCCATCAGAAGCACTTTAGACGCTGAAGAGCAAATTGGCGCTGATTTGGTTGCAAAAGCTTTGGAAGCACCTTTGCGTCAAATCGCTGATAATGCCGGTGTTGAAGGTTCGATCGCGATCGAGCGAGTGCGGGCTAGCGAGCTGAACATTGGCTACAACGCTCTCACCGACGTTTACGAAGATATGATTGCCGCTGGAATTATCGATCCGGCTAAGGTAGTGCGATCGGCTTTACAAAATGCCGGTTCCATTGCTGGCATGGTTTTGACCACTGAAGCTGTAATTGTCGAAAAACCCGAGAAGAAAAAAGCTGGTGGCGACATGGGCGACATGGGCGGCATGGGCGGCATGGGCGGCATGGGCGGCATGGGCGGCATGGGCGGCATGGGCGGCATGGGCGGCATGGGCGGCATGGGCATGATGTAGTCATTAGTCATCAGTCATTAGTGCGAACGTCCCCCCCCCGAGCGAACGGGGAGCATCTGGGTTTTGCATTTGTAGTGCTGTCCCGCTCGCGTGCTTTATAAAGCACGCGAGCGGGGACAGCACTGAAAGAAAAAATGCTTTTTGCAAAAATGAGATGCTCCCGAGCGAACGTTATTAGTCATCAGTCATCAGTTAGCAGCTAAAAACTGCCTGGTGACTGCTGGCTTTTGATCCCAAAAATGTCTCTAGCGTCTTTCGGGTGCGCACTGCCCACCTGAAGCTATTAAAGATTTTTCCAAGCAAACGCCTCTTTCCCCATCTCCCCCTCTCCCCCTCTCCCTCTCTCCCCCTCTCCCCATCTCCCCCTCTCCCCATCTCCCTCTCCCCCTCCCTCTTCTCCTTTTGTATCCGATGCGTCTTGTTGAAAAAAAGAGCAGATGCTCTAATTAAGTTATATTCCAAAACATACTATTTCCTGAAATTTTTTGTATTATAGGGAACGGGCCGAAAATTGTACCGGGAACGCCAGCAGTAAAGTGCGAAAAAATATTTGAGTGAGTTAAACTAACTTTAGGAAAAATTTAAAGCTTAACTTGCAAGTGATCAAAAAATACCCATGCAGGAAGTTATCAACTCGTTACAGTCTTTTTTCTCTGACTCTGTTGATGCTTTCCTAGAGTGCGATCGACAGCAAAAGTACATATCGATTAATCCTGTAGCTGCTGCTTGGATGGGATTGGATCCGGCTGAAGCAGTCAACAAAACGAATCGGGAATTGTTGAAATTATATCCCAATAATACAGCTCTAAAAAATATAATCTCTCAGATTGATTCCTGCCTGCAACAAGTATTTATCACAGGGGAAAAAAAGCTGGCAATTCACGAGGTGACGGCGGCAGATGGCGGGATTAAAATTTACGAAACGGCTTACACGCCAGCGCTGGATGTCGCTAACAATCAGATGCGGGTGTTGGGTGTCGGTAGAGATATAACCAGGCACTACCGCTGGCAGCAGCAGAAAACTCAACAGTTGCGTCGCTCGAATCATTTACTGTGGTTGAATGCAGCTAACAGTCCCCTGGCAATGGTAGGCTGGGATGAGAATTTTCGGATCGTTCAGTGGTCGAAACGTGCTGAAGAAATATTTGGCTGGACTTCCGATGATATGCTGGGCAAGCATTTCGGCGATTTGGATTTGGTTTGCGAGGACGATCGAGAGGCTGTAAGTGCGATCGAACTCGAACTAGCCTCCGGTAACGGCAATACTTCAATCAATCAAAATAAAACCAAATGCGGACAAGTTATTTGGTGTCGTTGGTTCAACTCGATTATTCGCAGCGGCGACACTTTTACAGTGCTTTCTTTGGTGGAAGATATCACGGATCGCAAACGGCTGGAAGCAGAAAAAGCCCAAGCTTCTCGCCTCACAGCAATGGTAGCCGATGTCGGTATTGCCCTCACCAAACACCCTCAAGATATCCTGCTTCCCTGTTGCGAGGCAATGGTACGAAATCTCGATGTCGCCTCTGCTGAAATTTGGACTTTTAACTCTCAATACAATATTTGCGAGTTGCAAGCAACCTCTGGAATCTACAGCCGCACAGACGAGGTTGCTAGATTTATTCAAAATAAGGTTAACTCGATCGCCGAACAGCAAAAACCACTATTTGACTGCCGATTTGAACTGAATCATTTGGGGCTAGAGGAGCAAGAATGCGGGGAAGCCACGCCAGCACACAGTTCGCAATTAGCAATTATCGACAGCAGTCACAATCGGGGAAATTGCCAAATCCCCAAGCAAATTCTTACCTTCGCCGGCTATCCTTTAATTGTCGAAGAAAGGCTAGTGGGAGTCATGGTAATTGTCAGCCACCAGTCGCTGACAGTACCCTTTGAAGAAACTTTAGGATCCGTTGCCGATGTCATCGCTTTAGGCATCGAACGCAAGCGCGCAGAAGCTGAATTAAAATCAGCTAGAGGGTTCCTCAATTCCGTAGTAGAAAATCTGCCGTTGGGAGTTTTTGCTAAAGATGCTTCTTCGCTAAAATTCGTGCTGTGGAATAAGGCGGGGGAAACGATCGCAGGTGTGACATCTCAAGAGGCGATCGGCAAAAATGACTACGATATTTACCCGAAAGAGCAAGCTGACGTTTTTACCGCTCAAGACAGGGAAATATTGACCAGCCATCACAACCAATCTCTGGTTAAAGAAATAGCCGAAGAGCCGATCCAAACTCGCCACAAAGGTATGAGAATACTGCACACCCGCAAAGTGCCAATTCTCGACGCTCAGGGCGAGCCTCAGTACGTTTTGGGGATTACAGAAGATATCACCGAACGCAGGCAGGTAGACGAAAGCGTGCGCCTCTACGACCAAATTGTCGAGAATATGCAAATTGGTTTGTACGTCTACCATTTGGAAAATATAGACGATGATAGCACCTTGAGGGCGATCGCCTCGAATCCCGCTGCTACGCGGTTTACCGGGCTAGAAATGGCCGACGTTTTGGGCATGACAATCGACGAGATTTTTCCGCATTTGCGATCGAAAAACATTCCCCAAGCATTTGCTGAAGTAATTCGCAACCAAAAAGCTGTAGAAGTTGAAGATATTGACAGCGACGAATCGGGAAAAATAACTCGTGCTTTTTCTATTAAAGCTTTTCCGTTACCTAACAACTCCGTAGGCGTGGCATTTGAAAACATTACAGATCGCAAGTGCCTGGAAGTAGAACTGCAAGTAGCATTGGCACAAACCGAACGTTCGGAACAACTTCTGCGGACGGTAATCGACAAAACCAGTGACTGGATTTTTGCCAAGAATAAACAATTTCGCTACATTTTGGCCAACAACAGTTTAGCCGAAGCGATCGGTAAAACAGTCGAAGAAATAATTGGCAAATCAGATTTAGAATTAGGATTCTCAGAAGAGCTAGTATTTGGAAATTCCGCACAAAATATCCGAGGATTTCGCACAGACGACTCTGCTGTACTGGCAGGCGAAATCATCCACAATCCCTGCGATGCCGCAACAGTTGCTGATGGTTCAATACATATTTTAGATACCAAAAAAGTCCCTCTGCGCGATACTGAAGGTAATATATTTGCAGTGCTAGGTTTTACTAACGATATTACAAAACGCCATGAATCGGAAGCAGCTTTGCGTAGGAGTGAAGCCAGATTTAGGTCTTTGGTTGCTAATATTCCCGGGGTGGTTTATCGCTGGCAGTGCGATTTTTCAACAAGTTTTATTAGCGAGGCAATTTACTTAATAGCGGGCTACCCGGCTGGGGATTTTATTTCGCGTTTGGACAGCAAAGGCAGAACTTTTGCTAGCATTATTTACCCCGAAGATTTGGCAAAAGTAGAAGCAACTATTCGGCAAGGAATAGAAAATAAACAGTCTTATAATTTAGAATACCGCTTGCTAGCAGCAGACAGCACCGTTAAATGGGTGTGGGATAAAGGTTCTCCAGTGTTCGACGCCGATGGGAGCGTTTCCTGTTTGGATGGGGTAATTTTGGATATTAGCGATCGCTACTACGCCCAAGAAGCATTGCGCCAAAAAACTTCTGAGTTGGAATCTGTTTTTCTAGCATTGCCGGATCTGTATTTCCGCCTCAATGCTGACGGCATTATTTTGGATTATTTGTCAGGAAATTCAGGGGATTTGTACCTGAATTCCGACTCTTTTCTTGGCAAACAAGTGACCGATATATTGCCAACAACCGCCGCTAGCCAGCTAGAACAGGCTCTACTGGAAGTTGCCAAAAATAGAACTCCAGTTAGTCTAGAGTATTCCCTATCCATGCCGTCTGGGGAAGAAACCTATGAAGCGAGATTGCTACCTTTTAACTCGAATCAGGCAATAGTTATCGCCCGCAATATTACCAAGCGCAAACAAGCCGAATCAGAATTAAAAGATAAAAATCGCGAACTAGAGCAAACCTTGGAACAATTAGGCCGGACTCAAGCTCAATTAATTCAAGCAGAAAAAATGTCGAGTTTGGGACAGCTAGTAGCCGGAATTGCTCACGAAATCAATAATCCTGTTAGTTTTATTTACGGCAATATTATTCACGCTAACGAGTATGCAAAAAATTTGCTGCAACTGTGTAGTTTGTATCAAAAAAATTACCCGCAACCAGTGACGGAAATCGCGAATTTTGCTCAAGAAATAGAAGTAGAATTTATGCAAGAGGATTTCCCGAACCTGCTGAATTCAATTGAAAATGGAGCCGATCGCATTCGCGAAATTGTTCTGTCTTTGCGAAATTTTTCCCGGCTGGAAGAATCTGATATTAAGCGTGTTGATATTCACGAAGGAATTGACAGCGCGCTGTTAATTTTGCAACACAAAATCAAAGAAAATGGTAAAAATCGCCAGATTGAAATAGTCAAAGAATATGGAATACTGCCACCGATACAGTGCTATGTCGGACAGTTAAATCAAGTGTTTATGAATATACTAAGTAATGCAATTGATGCTTTGGCAAATGTTAGAAATAGAAAATTGGAATTCGCGAGTGCAACGGATGGGGAACGGCAAAATTTTCCTACTTTACCTTTGGCTTGTGACGCATTTCCTTTGATTCGGATTCGCACGGAGGTGTTGGATAACAATCGAGTGGCGATCGCAATTTCGGATAACGGGTCGGGAATGGCAGAGTCTGTTAAATCTCGGATATTTGACCCGTTTTTTACTACCAAACCAGTCGGTAAAGGTACTGGTTTGGGGCTGTCTATCTCCTATCAGATTGTGGTGGAAAGACACAGGGGCAAGCTGGACTGTATTTCCGCGCCCGGTGGTGGCACTGAATTTGCGATCGAGATTCCTATTAAGCAAAGGTAATTGGTAATTGGTAATTGGTAATTGGTAATTGGTAATTGGTAATTGGTAATTGGTAATTGGTAATTGGTAATTGGTAATTGGTAATTGGTAATTGGCAAGGCGAATATATCCGTAGGGGCGAAGCATGACCGCAATCAATATGAGATGATAACTAATAACTTATATGCGGTCATGCTTCGCCCTCTTCCTCTTCCAAAACCAGATGCACCCGTGATTGGTGATTGGTGATTGGTGATTGGTGATTGGTTATTTAATATAGCGGAGGCAAAACAACAGATTTATTATAAAACATTTATTTGGCTGCGATAATTATACAAAAAAAACTGGTTTTCGATACCTCCCTAATAAGTCACATTCAAACTTATTCATGCCAGATTTAATTGGTAATTATCCAAAAAAAATGATAACCTAATTAAAGATACTAAAAGTAAGGAATATCAACATGGTATACAAAAGCATACATACTTCTAGTGCCGTCACCAAACCAATTAAAGATGATGATGATTCCTACGTTGACTATTTTTATGACGATCCGGGAGCGCTACCGGGAACTCTCGATTTAGAACCCGATGCGCCACCTCCTGAGATTGTATTAATTGACTATTGCGAGACAGGAGCTACCCGAGTCCAATTGGCAAATCCTAGAGAAGCTGCTGCCTATTTAGATACAGAATCTGTTTCTTGGGTGGATATGTTGGGATTGGGAAACAAAGAAACCTGGAGACAAATGGGCGAAGTATTTAATTTGCACGTTATGGCTCAGGAAGATGTAGTTAATGTTCCTCAACGACCGAAAGTTGTAGACTATGAAGAACACCTTTTAATCATTGCTTGGATGGTGATGATTAAACCAAATTCAGATAATTTTCATAAAGAACAAGTAAGTTTTATTTTGGGCAAGCATTACCTACTAACTGTTCAAGAAGAACCGGATTATGATTGTTTTGACCCGGTGCGAGTTCGCATTCGCAAAGGACAAGGAACTATTCGCAAGCACAAAGCAGATTATCTGGCTTATACTCTCCTAGATTCGATTATAGATGGATTTTTCCCTGTATTAGAAGTTTACGGAGAGCGGATTGAAGAGTTAGAGGATGAAGTGGTGGTGCGCCCAACGCGAAAAACTCTTGAAAAAATTTATAAAATCCGGCGAGAATTGCTGACGCTGCGCCGCGCCATTTGGCCGCAGCGGGATGCAATTAATGTTTTGATTCGCGATAGCAGCGATTTGATTAGTCCTGAGGTGCGAATTTATCTGCGCGATTGTTACGATCACACGGTGCAGGTGATGGATATGGTGGAAACTTATCGGGAGTTGTCTTCGGGTTTGATGGACGTTTACTTGTCTTCAGTGGGGAATAAAATGAATGAAATCATGAAATTGCTGACGGTGATTTCGAGTATCTTTATTCCTCTTACTTTTGTGGCGGGAGTATACGGGATGAATTTCAATACAGAGAAATCACCGTTGAATATGCCGGAACTGAATTGGTATTTTGGCTATCCACTTTGTTGGGGGCTGATGCTAGCGATCGCCTCTACTTTAGTTTACTTCTTTTGGCGGCGCGGATGGTTTGAGAATTTTTCTACTCTTAAGGATGACTGAACCCAGGAATTCGATAGAATGCGATCGCCACCCAGGACATTTTTCGGGAGAGGGTGTTGATATGTTTGTTAGCTCTGATTTATTTTAATGGGAGATGCTTCGGTTCAGGTACAATAAATCTGGGGAAAAAGTAGGCGCAGGCGGTTGCGGATTAGCGAAAGCTAGTCTGAGGAAAGTCCGGGCTCCCGAAAAACCAAACTTGCTGGGTAACGCCCAGTGCGAGCGATCGTGAGGATAGTGCCACAGAAAGATACCGCCCCCCATTTAGAGATTGGAGATTGGAGATTGGAGATTGCATCAAAAGTCGATCGTCAAAAATCGCAAAGTGTTAGGGGTAAGGGTGCAAAGGTGCGGTAAGAGCGCACCAGCAGCATCGAGAGGTGCTGGCTAGGTAAACCCCGGTTGGGAGCAAGGTCGGAGGGACTATGGTTGGTTTTTTACCGGTTCCGTTCTTTGGTACCGCTTGAGGCGTCTGGTAACAGGCGTCCCAGATAGATAACTGCCCTCGAAAACTGCTTGCAGTTGAGAGAACAGAACCCGGCTTATGTCCGACTTTTTCCCCTCCAATTTTTCGGTAAGGTTCGCCCATCAGCACCCGCACAAATATTTGGGTAACGGAACATTTGGTTTTGTAATGACAAGCTTTTTTCTTAAAATGAATTTGATATTCTTTTCAACAATTCATGCTAGTTTAGACAAGCTCTAAACCTGGATAGTCATCAGCAAAGGAAATTCGCAATTATAATAAAATCCTAAATGCCCAATCCCCAATCCCCAATCCCCAATCCTAAATCCCCAATCCTAGGGTGCATCTGGTTTTTCAAGAGGGCGAAGCATGACCGCATATAAATTATTAGTTATAATCTCATATTTACTGCGGTCATGCTTCGCCCCTACAAACATATTTGCAAAACCCAGATGCACCCCAATCCCCAATCCCCAATCCCCAATCCCCAATCCTAAATCCTAAATCTAAAATCTAAAATCTAAAATCGTATGATTTATCCAGGTCGCCAAAAGCAACTTGAAATATTAATTGAAAAATTGGGGCTACCGAAGGATGCTTCGATCAAATGGCATCTTGTAGATTTAGCTTTGACTCATGCTAGTGCGTCTGCTAAGGCAAATTACGAGCAATTAGAGTTTGTCGGCGATGCTGTGGTGCGGCTGGCGGCTTCGGAATTGTTGTTTGAAATTTATCCTGACTGTGCGGTGGGGGAATTTGCTGCTATTCGATCGATCTTGGTGAGCGATCGCATCCTTGCTAAAATCGCTGACAGTTACGGGTTCGATCGCTATTTAATCGTTTCCAGCAGCGCCGCCTCGGACAAAACAGGCGCAGTGCCCAGGCTGGCAGATTCTTTGGAAGCCTTGCTAGCCGCCCTTTATTTGAGTGCCCAGACGTTAGAATTAGTTCGCCCTTGGCTCGATCCTCACTTTCAGCGCCTAGCGGCGGAAATTCGCAGCGATCCCGCCCGCCAAAACTACAAAGCTGCCCTCCAGGAGTTGACTCAAGGCAAATATAAAACTTTGCCCAAATATAGCGTGCGAGAAACCGGGACAGTACAGGGCGGCGAGGATCGTTTTACCGCCGAGGTTCACATTCAGGGAGAGTTGGTAGCAGAGGGAAAAGGTCGATCGATCAAAGCGGCCGAACAAGCAGCGGCTCAGGCAGCTTTCAATAAATTAGTCAGTAGTGAGTTGACAGTTGACAGTTGACAGTTGACAGTTGTAATTGGGGATTGGGGATTGGTAATTGGTAATTGGTAATTGGTAATTGGTAATTGGTAATTGGTAATTGGTAATTGGTAATTGGTAATTGGTAATTGGGGATTGGGTGCAGCGGCTTGTGCAAGCAAATATGTTTGTAGGGGCGATCGCATGACCTCCGTCAATATGAGATTATAACTAATAAATTATATGCGGTCATGCTTCACCCTCTTCAAAAACCAGATGCACCCTTGGGGATTGGGGATTGGAATTGGCATTTTTTAGGATTCAAAGAGATCCAATTATTACCAATAATGCTATAATGGGTGTGCGATTCTTGAAATTATCATCAATGAAAATCGGAATAGCTGTATTGGGTGCCGGACGCTGGGGAGTTAACCTAATTCGCAACTTTCTCGAACATCCCAACAGCGAAGTTTTAGCGGTGGTAGACCCGAATCGAGATTCATTGGTGGCTGTCCAAAAACAGTTTCATCTGCATCCCTCGGTGATTCTAGCTACCGATTGGTCACAAATAGAAGCATTGCCGGGACTAGATGCTGTGGCGATCGCCACTCCAGCCTCCACACACTACACCCTCGCAACCGCCACGCTGCAACAAGGCTACCACGTCTTAGTAGAAAAACCCCTCGCCCTCAACCTCAGTGAAGCAATAGAACTCTGTAAATTAGCCCAAAAACAGCAGCGACAACTCTTCGTCGATCACACTTATCTGTTTCATCCCGCAGTCGATCGCGGCCAAACGATTATTCAGCAGCATCAACTCGGAACCTTGCGCTACGGTTACGCCCAGCGCACCCATTTTGAACCCGTGCGGCATGATGTTGATGCCCTTTGGGATTTGGCCGTTCACGATATCGCTATTTTCAATACTTGGCTGGAACAAACCCCTATTCAAGTCAGGGCGACTGGTACTGTATTTCCGAAGTCAGAAGTCAAAAGTCAGGGGGAAGAAGCAATAAATCAAGCAGAAGGATTAGCAGATTTAGTTTGGGTAACGCTGACTTATCCCGACGGATTTCAAGCATTCATTCACCTGTGCTGGCTAAATCCCGACAAACAGCGGCGCTTAACAGTTGTTGGCAGTTTGGGAACTTTGATTTTTGATGAAATGTCGCCGGAAACTCCTCTAATTTTGCAGCGTGGTGGTTCAAATCGGGGGGGCGATGAGGATAATTTTGGCGAAAGTGCGTTAGCGAAGCCCGCCCCTACGGGGGCTACGCCAACGAAGAGGATCGCGTCGCCACCCACAAATCTCAGGTACCGGGAAGTGTTAAATTTAGAACCAGCAGAGCCACTGCGGCGAGTGTGCGATCGTTTCCTCAACTGCGTGCAAACAAATACCCCTTGTCCTAGCTCTTCCGGTGCGGCTTCCGTCGAATTAATCCGCATTCTCAGCACTTTGAGCAAATCCCTCGAACTTGGCGGACAGCCCCTGATACCATTTTAGATTTTAGATTTTAGATTTTAGATTAAGAAAATTATATTATAGCGGTTCTCAGAAAGATTCGCGGACGTTGTTGGGCTTGGGCCCTCTTAGTTTAGTGGTTATACAAGATGTCAGTCATACCTCATCTTTTTGAGAAAGGCTATATGTCCGTTGGAACGATCGCCCTAAAATTGGTTTGTAGTGAGGAATGCGAGTCCTCATAAAAATCCGAGGACTCCCATTCCTCACTACCAACATTTTTTGTAATTCACCAGACATAATATCAGTCATAACTTTTGAAATTTCCCTTTTCCTTTACCAAGTCCGGGCTGTGAAAATAAAAACTTGACTGCTGATTGACAGGCAAAGAAATCATCACCGCAGTACCTTGATCCACACCCGCGCTGTGCAGGGTAATGCTTCCGATCATAGATTCCATGATCCTTCGGGAGATAGCCAAGCCCAAACCGTTACCGCCAAACTTGCGAGTTGTAGAACCATCCGCCATCACAAAAGGTTGAAACAATTTCTGCTGCTGCTCGGGATCTATACCAACTCCGGTATCTTTAATTGTCACCACAACCCAATCGCTTTGGGTGTTGTTGGCGATCCTCTCCGAGGGCTGCGCTAACGCATTTTCCGGCACACTCCCGTTAAAACTACCAGAATTAGTCCTGGCTTCTAACCGCACAGATATACTAATGCTGCCCGACTCTGTAAACTTAACGGCATTGCTCAACACGTTTAAAAATACCTGTTTTAGCTTCTCCGGATCCGCATGAACAATAATCGGATCGTGAGCAGGTGGCAAGTTTAATTTTAAACCTTTTTCCTCAATTTGAGCCGCTTGCAAATCAATCGCGTCTTCAAGTACCTGAGTAATATCAACTACTTCTAACATCAGGGAGAAAGTGCCGGATTCTATTTTAGCAATGTCCAAAATATCATTAATAATATTGAGCAATTGCATTGAAGAGTCATGGGCGCGCTGCAAGAACTCCATCTCTTCATCTCGGTCATCGCAGTAGCCGTCACGCACAATTTGAATAAAACCAATAATTCCGTTGAGTGGCGTTCTCAATTCGTGAGAAATATTTCCCAAAAATTCATTTTTTAACTGATTGGCAACTTGCGCTTCCTTGGTTGCGATTTCCAATTCTCCTGCCCAGGTTCTGAGGCGCTGCACCATGCTGTTGAGAGCTTCTGATAGTTGATTAAATTCTCTAATTTGAAAATTTTCCGGCACTGCTAGGGGCGCTTCTGCTGTATCCACTGTCTGCGCGTAGTCTCTCAGTTTTTCCAAAGGACGCGCTAAGTCGCGAGACAGATATAAAGTCGCGATGATACTAGCAGCAACCAAACCCACAATTAAATTAAATAAAACTTGCTGAATTTCTTCCAAACCTGACAGAGCATAATCTAAACGAGAGACAGCTAAAATAATCCACTTGCTGTTCTCCTTTCTAGTTGAAGGACTCGGGATAGCAGCGTATCCTGCTAGCAACTCTACGCCATTTCTTTCAAAGGAAAATAGGTGGAGAAAAGCCTGTCCGCCAGCCATCGCCCTTCTGAGAATACTTTTTAGTCGATCGGCATCTGCCTCAGCATCGATATTGCGGCCCACGCGGTTGATATTCGGATGCGCCAAAATCGTCCCATCTTGGTCGATCGCCACCGTATAGCCAGCTAGAGAACCCTTCGGAGCACTGGTTTGCACCGGCAGGGCCGACTGCAAACTCAAAGCATAACTCAACTGCCGGGTGTTGCCCCGACGAGTGTAAACTGGAGCGCTCAGCACCAAACTAACTTGGCTGTCGCGAGCTTCTTTACTCGCATCTGGAAAATCCTCACCACCCGAAGCCACCTTCTTGCTGCTGGCTTTTCCCTGTCGCTGGAGAGGCCACGACAGACTGATGTAAACGCTCTTGTCATCCAGCAGAGTTTGCTGCTGCTGCACAGGCGGCCAAAACTTGGCAGGTAGCGACTGAATCGGCTGCTGCCCGCAAGTGCTAGCTATCACTTGATTTGTCTGTACATTAGTCAATTGCAAGCAATCAACCTGGGCTGGCAACCGCTGCCCTAATTGCGCGATAAACTTTTGATAATCCTTCGGCTCTACAGACTGCAACATTGAGTTTTCCGAAGCGCCGATCAGATTGGACTTCAGCGATTTCGACCACTGTTCAATAGTTTCTGCTTTTCTGACTGCACTTTCTGTCAAGTTTAGACGAGCAGTTTCCAGAAGCGTCGAGCGTGCCTTGCGATAGGTAACATACTCCCCCACCAGTAGAACAGGTACGCTGAGCAACAAAATCCGCGACAGTAAAATACGGCGAAAGGAGGATTGACCTAACTTAACCATAGGACATATCAAAATTAAGGTGCAACACCAACAGCGACCATAGTGCAATCAACCAGACGGAAAGCGCGAATCGGTCTAGGGTGCCCTGCTGACCAGACAACACAGCTTCAAAACAACATTTAAACACAATTATAGAAGCCACTGTAGTAATCTCGATTCTAAGTGTGCAACACAAAACTTACTCAAATCAAGCATTTGGCTTAAATTGACGTTTGCTTCCTGCTTCAACCAAGGATGACGGCATCTTGTTGTTCGCAGGCCTTAATTGGGCGCTTGCCTCAGGTACAATGCTCTGGCGGGCATTTTCCAGAATTATTGCTGCATTTAGATTGCAATTGAGGGAAACACCACATCGATCGCAGCTATATACAGGTTCCTTGAGAGGCATTTGCTGAATATTGCCACAGCAAGAACAGGTTTTAGACGAAGGAGACCACCTGTCAACCAGTTCTACCTTGGTTCCCCAAAATGCCACTTTGTAGGTCAAAATTCTGCGGAATTCATCAATACCTAAGCTCTCCAGGTCGATCGCTAATTTTTGATTAGCGATCGTGCCAGAGATATTGAGGTCTTCAATCCGAATCTGGTAGTATTTTCGGCTGATAATATCAGTTGTTATTTTTTTTTGCCCCAAAATTCGTCTGAGGTTAGCAATATCTGCGGGTTTTATTGGTAATTTTTGGTAGTATTTCCAGCCATTGTTAGATGCTCTAATTGTTTGAGTACGGTTCCCTGATTTCTGGTTGCGGTTGTACCACCGATTCTTGATCGACTTGATTTTTGATATTTTCAGGATTTGTGGTGCGATCGTGAATAAGCCATCTGACAACGTGGCAAAGCATTTGACACCTAAGTCAACACCAACAGTCTGAACTTGATGCACTCTGTGTAAATTTTTGTCATCAACAGGCAGATTCCAGGAGACCAACCCTTTGTCTGCTGCCCTAGAGATAGTGAATGTTTTGCTATAACTCACAAATGCTATTGGTTGCTTGAGTCTGAATTTTTCCAAACCAGGGATTGTGCTTTGCTTCCTCTTGAGTCGGACTTGGCGATTAGTAAATGGCATCATTGCTTCACCCTTTGCAGGATATACTCCTGATTTGTTTTTGCTGGTGAAACTATCACCTTTCTTTTTAAATTTGAATCGAGTCAAGCCTGATTTACCTAGTCGCCACCCTTGGATAGCTTTACCTAAATTATTCAGTGCTGATGGATAGATAGCTAATGGATAGCCTTTTATCCAAGCATACTCAGGCTTGATTTTTACCTGATTGGTAAAGATTTTCTGAATATCAGCTAATTGTTGAGAATCACTGGCTTTGATTTCTTCAAATTGCCATGACTGGGTTAGTATGGATAATCGCAAGTTATAAACAAGCCTCGCCAAACTTGCACAGCCATCTAGCAAAGAGCGTTCTTTATTATTCAGTTTTAGCTCTTGTTTCAGACTGTACATTGTTTTACCCTATTTGCAGGTATATCTGCAAATATATCAACAGCTAATAGAAAATGTCAATGACTTTCAAAAGGCACAATAGATTAGGTTTCCTCCCACACAATGAAGAACCATTTGATAAAATTCCACTACAAGCCAATGTAAAAGTAGGTGTGAGATCGAAAATAAAGGCGAGAGGGGATTGGCACAACCGTCTGAGACAAAAATTGGATGAATGGCTGCAATAATGGGAGCGAGATACGGAGATTTGAGGGATTTAGGCAGAAATTTTGCACGTCTGGTGACCAGTCTTTACTTAAAGATGCTCAGCAATTTGTTGGGCAAATGGCTGTGATTTGAATCACACTTCCATTTTCAATTCTCGGCTCGATTTGCAGCCGATCGCCCAGGGGTAAAATCTTTCAGGCTGACAGACGGCAGTGGGTTGAAGGTAGAATGGCATAGATGCACGGTTGCGACCGAAGGTAAGAGGCAAAAACTTGTGTCTCGGGCTAGCGATCGAGAGAGACTTCTGGCTCGATCGCACTTTGGGTCGCGAATGCCTTCGAGGGATACCCCATCAAATGGGCGATGCGAGATTTTGCACCCTGGGAAAGATTTTTTGTGACATAGGATTGATGCGGTAACAATAATTTACCTGTCAAACAATGAGACGATCGAGTCGCCGATCGACTCTCACAACCGTAATTCTGACGAACATTAGCCCAAACAGTGCATCCACGCCACGTCAATTTGCGACCTCGACAATAGTCTCATAGAGCGATGAAAAAAAACTCCACCAATTATACGTATTATTACACAAACAACCGTCCCAGATATCATCACGCTTATTTGGTATCTCCCCTTCTAGAAATGCTGGCGACACTTCAGGATGCCAGCCCGACAAAACTCCGAGTTTTGGATCTCGGCTGTGGCAATGGCAGCCTCAGTCACGTCATCGCAGAGTACGGCTGCGAAGTTGTCGGCGTTGACACTTCTGCACCCGGAATTGCCATCTCCCGTCAAAGTTTCCCAGAGTGTCAGTTTATCCAAGCAGATATTTATGAACTCCCCGATACCGATATGCTGAACTCATTTGATGTTGTCTTAGCCATTGAAGTAATCGAACACTTACTTTATCCGAAAGAACTGGCTAAAAATGCCAAATTATGTCTAAAGCCGGGAGGGATGCTAATTATTTCCACACCCTATCACGGCTATTTTAAAAACCTGATATTAGCTATTTCCGGCAAGTTAGAAAAACATTTTACCGTGCTTTGGGACAACGGACACATTAAATTCTTTTCAGTAAAGACCCTGACTAAATTATTGACTACAGAAGGATATACCGACATTAATTTTAAATTTGCTGGTCGGTGTCCCTATCTTTGGAAATCAATGCTATGTTCTAGTAAATTCAAAGAAAAACCTGAAAATTTATAAACTTTTATTGTTTTTAGTGGCGCTCAGTCAGCCGAATTAATTTCCTTAATTGACAATCAGCCATCAGTCCAAGTAAAAGATAAATTTCAGATTCAAAAATAAAATGACTGTTGGCGTTTGGCGCTCGAAAGGCTATGGCGGTTCTCGAAAAAGTAAAGTATGCCCACGGAAGCCACTCCAGGCCTATGCCTTATGTACCTCATCTTTTTGAGAAAGGCTATATTGTCGGGTCGGGGGTGCAAGTTCGATCGGGCTCGATCGGGCGAAAATGCCTGAAAAGACCAATGACCAATGACCCATGACCCATGACCAATGACCCATTAATCGCCTTTGCAATTCTTATTTTTTCCCTGACTTTTCCCTCAACATTCCACAGCGTTTCCACAGGCAAGTCTGAGGTTTTCCACAGATTTCAAAAAGTTTTCCACAGAAATTAACGGTACGGTCGGATCTTGCTGCGGAATTGGGGATTTCGTTAACCTCTTGCCAAATCCCTGATATAAACCTCTCATATGTAAACTTATGTAACAAAAAAGCCTCAAAAGGCTTATTTTTGCGTAAATCTTTTTTTTACATAAAGGAGTTTGTAATATTTTGCAACATTGACAAACCCACCTATTGATACGCACAATGATGCGACCGACCTAAAAAAAGCGCTCTGATTTCGGCTGTGCCTGTACCTGTATCCGGCCGAAAAGGGGGTTCTATTTTCAATTTATTAGCGAGACTAAAAAATGATGAACCCAACAGTCAGTATTTTTGCCGAAATTCCCGAAACGCTGCACGATTCTCTCAAAATTTACCTGGAAACTCATCCCGAATGGGATCTCGATCGAGTATTCTCCGCCTCCCTGTCGCTGTTTTTGTTGCAGAATGCCGATAGCGGTACGCCGGAAGCTTCCCGCAGCTACCGCCAAGCTGCCAGGGTTTATCTGGAAACTCTGTTTCAATCGCCTCAAGACTTGCACAGCAATAATGTAAGTCCTTTTTAGTTAAAGAGAGGGAGAGGGGGAGAGGGGGAGAGGGGAAGATTAATCGACAATTTTTGAGAAAAATGCTTTAGAAATACGGGAGAATTTACCGATTTTCAATTCCCGATTCCCAATTCCCAATTCCCGATTCCCAATTCCCAATTCCCGATTCCCAATTCCCGATTCCCGATTCCCGATTCCCGATTCCCGATTCCCAATTCCCAATTCCCGATTCTCAATTCCCAATTCCCAATTCGTTAATCTGCAAGCGGTTTTGCGGTATGCCCAGCAAAGAGCGAAAGCCGTGCAAACCCATGTAACATAAAGATTGCGATATTTTTATATATGTAACATGGAAGTTTTAGATACCTTGATTGTGGGTGCGGGGATTAGCGGTTTGAGTTTGGCGCACGCACTTCAAAAAGAAGCAACGAGTGCATCGCCACGGGCGATTTTGGTGGCTGAGAGTCAGGGACGTGTGGGCGGGAATATCACGACTGCGACAGGGGAGGGGTTTCTCTGGGAGGAGGGCCCGAATAGTTTTTCGCCGACGCCGGAGTTGCTGAAGTTGGCTGTGGATGTCGGTTTGAAGCAGGAGTTGATTTTTGCCGATCGCAAATTGCCTCGTTTTGTTTATTGGGAAAAGAAGCTGCAACCGGTGCCGATGACTCCTGGGGCGATGATTCAGTCTCAGTTGCTGAGTTTTCCGGGGAAACTGCGGGCGCTGTTCGGGGCTTTGGGGTTTGTGGGGCCGGCAATGGGTTCTCAACTTTCGCAGCAGGGTGATGAGGAAACTGTTTCTCAATTTTTCCGCCGTCATCTGGGAAAGGAAGTGATGCAGCGCTTGGTGGAACCTTTTGTGTCTGGGGTTTATGCGGGGGATCCCCAACAACTTAGCGCGGCGGCTGCTTTTGGCCGGGTAACAAAGATGGCTGATGCGGGTGGCGGGCTGGTGGCGGGGGCGCTGCTTTCTGCTAGGAAAAGACCCCCCCAACCCCCCCTTACCAAGGGGGGGCTAAAGACTGTTGCAGACCCGAATATTCCGAAGACTAAGCCGGGGGAGTTGGGTTCGTTTAAAGGGGGGTTGCAGGCTCTGCCAGAGGCGATCGCTGCGAACTTGGGCGATCGACTGAAACTCAACTGGCACCTGACTCGACTCGATCGCACGGAACGCGACACTTACATAGCTGTATTTTCTACGCCCGACGGACAGCAGGAAGTTGAGGCCCGAACCGTAGTTTTGACAACACCGGCCTATGTTACAGCCGAGTTGTTGGAGCCTCTGCAACCGTCCGTTAGCAGCGCTTTACAAGCTTTTACTTATCCTACGGTTGCCTCCGTTGTATTGGCATATCCGATGTCGGATCTCAAGGGTAAATTAGTGGGATTTGGAAATTTAATTCCGAGGGGGCAGGGAATTCGCACTCTGGGGACGATTTGGACATCGAGTTTATTTGCCGATCGCGCGCCTGCGGGCTGGCAAACTCTCACCAGTTATATCGGCGGGGCTACTGATTCGGGAATTGGCAATCTTGACGCCGAACAAATTGTTGGGGAGGTGCACCGAGATTTGTCTCAGATTTTGCTGAAGCCGGAGGCGGCGCAGCCGAAAGTGTTGACTGTGAAAATTTGGAAGCGGGCGATTCCTCAGTACAATTTGGGTCATTTCGATCGCCTGCAACAGATCGATCGGGGCTTAAAATCTTTGCCGGGGCTGTATTTGTGCACCAACTACTTTGGCGGTGTGGCTTTGGGAGATTGCGTGCGGAGAGGTTTTGAGCGGGCTCAAGAAGTGGACGAGTATTTGAACGGATAGTATCGATAGTTTTGAGTTGCTCCGGGTGAGCCACAAGCACTCGATCTAGCGCGTGGGAAGGGTTGGCTTACAAATATCTGGATGTCAATCGAAGATATTGGTTAACCAACCGCTCGTAAAAACCTGGACAAAGCTACCCAAAAGTAGTCAATGTTAGACATCTACGTTAGTAATTTTAGTCCACAGTCCTAAAACTACAGGAATA